>NZ_DKSP01000179.1:0-190 GCF_002472745.1 Sphingobacterium sp. UBA7253
TCATCTTTACAACAAAAATGGGCTTGCTTTTTATGTTTTCAGAAAGTCTCAGGGAGTTTGGGAACTTGCGTTTGGAGAACTTGCAGATGATATAAAGGAAGCATGTATCGATGCACTGATCTTGCGATTCGATACCGATGTACCGGAGCTATTTTACCACCATGGCGTGCGCCAGGTAGTCGAGGTACGC
>NZ_DKSP01000179.1:346-2110 GCF_002472745.1 Sphingobacterium sp. UBA7253
CGAAAAAATACAGTCTTTGGCACATTTATCTGAACAATGCTTATGTAGGCAGCATCCAGCACGACAAGTATACTAAGAATTTCGATTATCATATTGAGGACAACAGCCTACTGACCGACGACCAGGTACAAAAATACATCGGAATGATTCAACACGGGGAGCTAAAATGGAGAAAAGATGATAATAGATAATTTCGAGGTTATTGGTGTGTTTAACGCTACTTTTTTAAACGTTTTGTCGGTTTCTTTTTTTGTGGCTTTGCTGGTGTCTTAATTTTTTTCTGTACGGCCTCCATGCGCTTTCTCCAGCTGATGATCTGAGATTCTTCATATACGGGAAGGCCTTTATCGTTGAGAAGCCCCATAGATTTAGCTAAACTAAGACTGAGACGTGCAGACTTACTGTTTGCTTTCTTCCAGGTCTGTTGATCGTCTTTAAAATCCTTCTCATAGGCAGCAATAGCCTGCTTAATAATGGCTAGCTCCTTCTTATATTCTTTGAGCTTTCGATAAAGAATCATTAATCTGTTATATGCCCCTGCTTGTAATGGTGCTTTCCTTATAACCAGGATATAGCTTTTGATGGCATCTTCAGTTTTACCTTCAAGCTCCTGCAATCGTGCATCTTTTAACAGCTCATTTTTGGATTTCTTAATACCAGTCATATTTATTTTTATCTTTCAATACGATCCTGAATACCCGGCCAAATCCCCGCTAATATATTGTAGAGTCCTTTTAACCTGAATATCATAATTAAACTTGAGAAAAGTAATGAACAAATTAACTAGCTCAAAGTTCCATCTCGGTTTCGGTCTACTTCCAGTAAAAGAAGAAGTTTGGCAATAGCGGGTTCCCTCCATTCTTCCGCAAGATCGCCCTCTATAACACCAAAATCTTCATCTAAGATCATCTGGCAGCCATCCATCGTAATTCGGGCATATGGTCCATTTTGCCCCTCCTGTCCTACTTCAAAATCACAGTATTTTTCTATTCCTATGTTATTTGTCACCGGAATTCCAGTGAATGTTGCTATAGCTCCCATATTCTCATTTTTTATTTTTCAAATAATTAATAACATCCTCACGACCATTGCCAACGCTTTTGATGGCCTCTTCGACTTGCTGCCGGGTTACGCCAAGTTCTTTTGCCAAATAATCTACCTCATAAGATTCACCGCCAGCTACCTGATTGCGGTCCCTTGCATCTTTTTTATTTTTATTGTCTGTCATAATAAATGTTTTTGGAATAGAACAACCGCCAGCCAATAGAGTTTGAAAACTATCACTATTCTGATGTTGTTCTAAATACAAAAAGGAGGAATTATGCCTTGGTATAATGGAGATTATCCACCATCATATAAAAATCAACCGGTCAACATCCGGGAGAAAGCAACTGAAATCGCAAACGCTTTGCTTGAGGAAGGCGCCGAAGAAGGAATTGCCATAGCAACCGGCCTAAAAAAAGCGAGGGAGCATTTTAAAAAGGTAAAAGAAGAGAGTAGAAAGAAGTACACAAATTATTAAATCGACAACTATGCCAGAATTACCAGACCTACAGGCCTTCAGCAAAAATCTCACAAAAATGCTTAAAGGTAAAGTGCTTGAAAAAGCTGCCATTCACAACAAACAAAAAACCAAAGTCAGCCTGAATGAGCTGCAAACTCTAGAGGGCAAAAAACTCGTCAAAGTTTATCGGGAAGGTAAAAGGCTTTTTTTTGATTTTGGCAAAGATGCTACCTTGTCGGTTCATCTCATGTTGCATGGGA
>NZ_DKSP01000179.1:2207-15754 GCF_002472745.1 Sphingobacterium sp. UBA7253
GGAAACTGATATATTCTGAAGACGAAAACCCAAAGTATGCATTAGTTTCCATGAAGTTTAAGGATGGTGGCACGCTATCCATTACCGACTTTCAGAGGATGGCATATATAGAATTGAATCCTGAACATGCAAACGTGATGGATGCACTTTCTGAAAAGCTAAATCCAAAATTACTTTTCGGATTGCTGCAATCAAGCAAGGCCAAAATTAAAACTCTCCTGATGGACCAAAACGTCATTGGCGGTATTGGAAATGCCTACGCCGACGAAATCCTGTATGAAGCAGGGATATCACCACTTTCAATTTCAAACAAAATCCCCGAAGAGAAGGTTCAACATCTTGCCAAAGCAATTAAGGAGGTACTGGAAAATGCCGAACAGCAGATTCTAAAAGAGCATCCTGAAATCATTAACGGTGAGATAAGGGATTTCATGAAAGTTCATCACAAAAATGCGAAGGTTGATGGTAAGGGTCATGAAATATTGCAAACCAAAATTAGCGGCAGAACTACTTATTACACAGAGCAACAAAAAGTTTTCGAATAGCACAGGATACGACTAGAGAATTACTTATCTCAGTGAAGTTTTTTGGCACAGATCTGGTACGGAAATAATAGCAACTAATTGCATATGAATAATCTATATATTATCTTCTTTTTTTTAGTTCTCCAGGGCTGTACAATGCGTAAAAGTACAATGACACCGGTACAAAATAATAAGTCCAAAATATACAATGACAGCTCAATGCAACAAGACTATGTTTCCATTTTAGAAACAATTTTGTCTGACGATTCAGCTGGTATCAAACTGCAACGTGAAGGAGAACGAAGGGCGTTCATTCATAACAAGTTTATGAGAGATTCTATCTCATCATTGCATGACAGGAATTATGTTTTTTACAACGTCGATCCACAGAAGCTGATGAAAATACTGGATAACCAGTTCACAGATTCGCTGGATATGCTGAATCAGATGAACGAAAGGAAGGCAATCATCCCGATTCCAGCCGCTATCAAAGCAGCGTACACTGTTGATGACGCCGATAAATACAGGATGGACCGCAACCAAAGCATTTATTACTTTCATCTTCCCATTATAGGGTATAATCGCAAAAAAGCATACGTGCCGGTTGACTATATATGTGGCCCTTTATGTGGAAACGGTGATGCATTTCTGCTTGAAAAAGTGAATGGTAAATGGGTAATCATACAACGATTCTTTAACCTCTGGATCTCTTAAAAAAATGTAGTCACAATAATCTTTAAACAGAAGATATTCACGCCAAATAACCAAGCGGACTTATAGACTAATGGACCTTATCACTTTCTATAAATAGTCGTTCCTTAACAAAACCCACTATTTAATTTATTTTTAAAAACAGGATTAGAAAACAGCATAATTTGTATCTTATAAAATAAGAAAATAATTTTCTGTTTCAGTAGTTCCATCATTTTCTTCATGTTCCAAGCGGTTGCAGCTAGTAATGCATTGATTTGTGGTCCCGTTTCTCCCATGAAGTAATTTTTTGCCAGCCTAAAATCGGTTTTTAAATGTCCGATGATAGGTTCTATTGCCGCTCTGGTTCTAAATTTTTTGCGCTTTGTCTGCTTTTGATAAGCAGTGTCTTTTTTTCTTGGAGTGCTTGGGATGGAGATTTTCACGCCCTTTATTTCTGATTTTCCTCTGCCACCTCTATCGTAAACGAGTTCTTTTGGGAGCTTTTGACCACCGGTTTCCATCTGTTCCAAAAGTGGTTCTATGGTGTGACCATCGTAAGGAGTTTGCAAAAATGCTTTAATCCCGAGAATGATTTTCTTGCCTTTGTTGGCGGTGGTTATCAAACCTACCTTATTCCCAAATTCATACTGGCTATGCGCTTTTCCTTTGGCAATACATCGGGTAAAAGGCTTGTGAATGCTGTAAATTTTATCGGCATCGTTTCTTTTTTGTGTGACAACCTTGGTGTACAATGTCATTAAATCTTTATAAAATTCTTGCTGTTCTGCATTAAAATTCCGTTGCAATTCACGAATCAGTCTCATGGCGATGGTTTTGAGCTGTCTTTGAGATTTCCTTGCCGCTTTTGCCCGCTTGGGATGTTTTCCGTTGTAGGTGTTGCGCACCATTTGTTTGCTGACTTTTGTGTAGCGTTGTCTTTGTTTTATGCCTTCATTTCCGGCTATTTTGTTGCAATAATCAATCACTTTTTTGCACAATTTTGCATCGGTAGGAAAAGAGGTATTATTCTCCTGAACGGTAGTATCGGACAAAACAAAATTTGAGGTGTTCGTCTTGGCATCGTGCATTCTTACGCTGAAGGCAAAGATTTTTTCGATACCTTTTTCGCCAATTCTTTTTCGGAAATGAACAAAATTACTCGGGTCACAAGGAAATTCGTGTTCAAAGAAAACCCTGCCACAAAAATGCTGCATATAAGGATTCATGATCCAGGCTTTTTCCAACGTCTCATCGCCCAAATTATACAAATGTTTCAGTAGCAAACAACCCACCATAAACCGAATCGGATGGCTCGGATTGCCCACTTTGGAATACAAGGACGAAAATTCTTTCTCAAAATAATTCCAATCTATTTTTTCTGAAAGTAGAACAAGTTCATGCTCGTGGTCAATAAAATCCACCAACATTGGGCGAAATAATTCTGGCTTCTTTTCTGGATTTTTCCCCAACATATTTGCAAGGTTTTAAAGCTCTAAGATACAAATTCTTGCAATAAAAAACAAGCTATTTTAAACCCAAAATACTAATAATCAGTAAATTATAGATGGTTTAAGGAGAGACTAAATACACTTCCCGACAAATAGCACTCGGGAACATTGGCTAATACATAATCAATGTCCAGAATATTAGGACGAGCCGTACTTCCATGCCCACAATACAAACTCCTGATCCAGGTATCTACGTCATCCACCCATATCGCCTTCCAGGTAATATTTTGTGGATCCTGGACATTGACAGGTGAAATTAGGACATTATACCCCATCGCTCGCAGCGCGGTTAATACGACTCGATTTACTTTGACAAATTTCATCTTCGAAAGCTATATACGGTTGTCTTTACTTTGGAACAGAAATACAACCCATATGGTTCAAAAGTCATTAACTTTTTGTGCTTAGCGGCAGATCCTAATAGTACTAAATCTGACTGATCGCTTGCATCGGATCCATTCCCGAATCAAGAGACTCGTGGTGGTTACTCCTTTTTATATATAACTATTAAAACTGTCCTGTATGAGTTTTATGAGGTGTAATCATACAGGAGAAATGCTTCGGAACATCATTTTTTGACTTTCTGATTTAGTTTTTATACCACTTTTAGTAATATTTTTTCAAATCACTAATTCTTTCAATATGAAGTTCTCTGGCCTGAGACCGCCGCATCATTAGCGCATAAGCATTATTAAATCCCAAAGGTTTTAACCACTTGATGCCGTACAGCCTCTGAAACTCATTGTTCACATAATTATAGGTATCGGAAGGACTTTTGGATACGCTTCCTAATACCTGCTGATTTGGTTTTAACAACACCAAAAGGCCTGTTCCGGTGTACTCTACATAGCAATCAATCGCATCGCTCACCAAAGCATCAAAACATATTTTGGTCCCACCCAACCCCGTCTTTGTATCTACTTTATAATCGGTATGGCCTTCGATCAGCATTTTGTATATCGCAGCCAAAATATATTGTTCTGCAAAAATTTTTGAACCTACCTTTATCGTACCGGCGCTCCCAGAACCAGTTGGCTTATAAAGATTGTTGTGCAGCAGAAAGTCCTTTGCAATATGTTCTGGCGTCTGCTTCAAAAAGTCTGCTCTATAATTGAGCTCCGTCATGACCGAATCATTGAACTTATCTGCCAGCAGGTTCATTGTCTCTTCCAGCTTGGGGAATTTCTGAAGGGTTGCCTCTTTGATGATCGGTGAAGCAAAATAAGGTGGGAAAATCTTCTTGTCATCTGCCAGCACAAACAGGTCGTATGCCTTGATCCGCCCATCGGTGGAGTATCCGCTAATGAGATCAAGATCTTTTTCATAAGCGGCTTTATACATAATTGCATCGCTGACAACAAGTGGGTTGACATGAAGACCATAGATACTGCGAAGTCCCAGGTCACCGTCCTGACGTCCCATAAACTCTGGTGTGAAACCTGCCTTGATGCGACTGTCATTGGACCTCATAACCATATAAAGCATACTTAAAATGCACACAGCGGTGAATATGCCCAATATAATATAGGTCTGTCGACTTTTGATATTTACCTGGGAATATTGGATTAGTGCAATGCCTTTGTCCAAGAGGATTGCTAGTAATGCTGCAGGAATAGCACCGGCCAAGATCATGTTTGAATTGTTGAGGGATATACCGCCAAAAATAAATTCACCCAAGCCTCCGGCGGCAACAAATGATGCCAAGGTAGCTACACCAACATTGATCACTGCCGCTGTACGTACGCCTGCGATAATCACTGGCATGGCAAGTGGGAGTTCTACTCTGAGAAGCAGTTGCCAATCGGTCATACCCATCGCTTTGGCTGCCTCCACGATACTGGAACCAACTCCTGTAATGCCGGTAAAGGTATTCCGGATAATGGGTAAGAGTGCGTAGATAAATAGTGCAACAATGGCGGGAATGGCTCCGATACCCAGAACCGGAATAAGAAAACCCAACAATGCAATACTCGGTACAGTTTGCAAAACACCTGCAAAACCTAAAATAATAGCAGCAAATTTTCTCTTTCTCGAGATCAGTACCCCTAGAGGCACTCCGATAAGAATGGCAAATACCAAAGATAAAAATGTAAGCCCGAGATGTTGGCCAATCTGGGTCAATAGCTTGTCCTGTTGTTCGAGCATAAATTGCCAAAAACTTTGCGCCGTCATACCACTTGTTGTTTTCGATAGTTGTTAAATGCGCCCACTAGCGTTTCATAGGCTTGCGCCGTATCTGTATGCATACTCAGAACCTGGGTGGCATGCCATAAATCTGTGCTCAATGTAAATCCATAACGCGAGATAAAAGGATCTATCGCCGTAATCCCTTGTAGTTCTTGTAAGGTAGTCACTTTATACTCCAATAGTAGGCGATTTTCGGCGAAGAAATTGGCTACAAATTCATTTGCAGGTCTATATAACAGTTCTTTTGGCGTTCCAATCTGCACGATTTTCCCCTTGTCCATTAAGCAGATCCGCTGTCCAAGTTCGAAAGCCTCCGACACATCGTGCGTAACGAGGATGATCGTCTTACTGCGTATCTCCTCCAAGGATCTGAATTCTGCGTGGATATCTGCTTTGGTTATATTATCCAGTGCTCCGAAGGGCTCGTCCATTAATAGAATAGGTGAATCGGCGATCAGTGCCCTAGCAATGCCTACGCGCTGTTGTTGCCCTCCACTCAGTTCATGGGGATAACGTTGGAGGATCTCCTCGCCCAAGTTTAATTTGTGAAGTAGCTCCGCAGTACGCAGGCTTATTGTCTTTTTTTCCCATTTCAGCAATTCTGGAACTACAGCAATATTGCGTGCAACGGTATAATGCGGAAAAAGGCCGGCATGCTGCATGACAAAACCAATTTGCCTACGTAAATCATGGATGTCTCTTTCTCTGATATCTTTGCCAGCAATAAAGATCTGGCCTTTATCGGGTTCGATAAGCCTATTGATCATTTTTAGGGTTGTCGTCTTTCCACAACCGCTGGTCCCTAGCAGAACAAGAACTTCGCCTTCCTTGGCCTGAAGGGAAATCTGATCGACTGCAACCTTTCCATTGAAGAATTTTGAAATGGAGACGATATCTATCATATTATCTCGCCAGTCTAATACCTGTAAATTGCCATTGCAGTGCCGTCTGAAAAAAGTTTCGGTACGTTTTGCGGCTATGATCTTTAGGTGTTGCAATAGAGGCTCCGCGCAAGACCATTTGGTTAACCATAAATTTTCCGTTATACTCGCCCACGGCACCAGCTTCCTTTTTAAATCCGGGGTAAGGTAGATATGCAGAATTGGTCCACTCCCAGCGCTGTCCCCAATTGACATAATCTGCCGCGACTTCCCACTCTGCCTCTGTCGGAAGCCGCATTCCCCTCCATGCTGCAAATGCGGAAGCTTCATAAAAGTTGACATGGCAAACTGCATCCTCATGGTCTATTTCCATCAACCCCGCTAAGGAATAATTCATCCATTGACCATCCATCAAATGCCAGTATAAGGGAGCCCGAGCCTGACGCCGTTTTACCCAGTCCCAACCTTCGGCATGCCAATACCTGAAATCAGCGTACCCACCAGCTTCCATGAAAGCCATATATTCCTTATTTGTCACCAAATCACTCGCAATTTCAAAGTCATTCAGATAAACCTTATGTCTGCCTTTCTCATTGTCAAAACAGAAACCCGGACCTTCATATCCGATTTCATAAATCCCAGCATCGAATTTGACATACGCTGATTCAGCTGCAGTATAACTGATAGCGGCTTTTGTACTGCCGTATGCAGGAAAAAGTGGATTGTGCCCAAGTATATATTTGATATCTGTAAGCAGCAATTCTTGATGTTGCTGTTCGTGATTTAATCCTAGAACGAAGATGTCCAGAAGATCATTTGTCAAAAATCCACCATCCACAAACTCAATCATGTACTTGTCCACACATTTGCGGTATCTATAGATATCTGCCACGGACGGTCTGCTCAGATTTCCTCGATCTGTACGAATCACCCTTGCTCCTATTGTTTCATAGTAACTATTAAACACAAAATTATAATCAGTGTCGAATTGTTGGTAGTTTGGCAGATGCGGAAGTAAAATAAATGTTTCGAAAAACCAAGTGGTATGTCCAAGATGCCATTTTGGAGGACTAACATCTCCTATGGGCTGAACCACATAATCCTCGGTTTCCAACGGTTGGCAAATTTCTTCCGAATATGCCCGTATAGCAAGATAGCTATCGATCCATTGTTGTTTTTCAGACATTTCAATAAGCGCAGTTTGTATATTTTTCATAAATAAAACGTATTAGGACACCCTCCATACCGAATCAACAAACCATCCTTTGCTGTCTTCAATATTTGCGATCAGCTGAAATCCTGCTAAGGATGCCATACGCTGTATTTCCTCAGGAGCATATTTCTGAGAAATTTCCATGTCAATCAATTCATTTTCCTTAAAAAATATGGAATCACCCTTAATATGGACGTGTTGATTGGTTAGGCTGACCAAGAAACTGCGGCAGGCTCCAGAAATTGGATCGTAGGACTGATAATGCTGAAAATATTGGGTATCGAAATCAGCTTCAAGTTCACTGTTGATGCGATTCAATAAATTGATATTGAAGGCCGACGTGATTCCGGCTTTATCATTGTAAGCAGAAAGAATGGTGTGTGGATTCTTTTTGAGATCGAAACCGATTATAATCATATCACCGGGGCTTAGTTTACGGCGCACTTCGGCACAAAAAAGCTGGGCTTCGTCCATATCCATATTACCTATATTACCGCCTAAAAATAATACTACTTTTCGCCGTGTGGAAATTTTCATCGCTTGGTCAAGCATTTCAAAGTACTCTCCCTCAAGCGGTACAATGTCTAAATTTGGGATGTCACGATCTAATTTTTCGACTAATAACGAAAGAATATTGCCCGATATATCGATAGGCATATAGGAGTATGAGGTGTGATTTGCGCTGAGATGTTGTAATAGATGACTTGATTTAAGGGCATCACCTGCACCGAGTTCTATCAGGTCGAAATCGGATTCATCAGTAGTGATTAAATCCGCTAGCTCAAAGGTTTTTGTGCGGAATATTTCGAGCTCGCAGTCGGTCAGGTAATATTCGGGCATATGCATGATATCCTGGAAAAGTCGATCGCCAATGGGATCATAAAAATACTTTGAATATAATTTCTTTGGATAAGTATTTAAACCTTCTATCACGTCCTTGTGAAAAATCCCTTCATACTTTTCGATCTCAGGTACAGCACTATTTACCGGTAGAACATTATTTAATTGTAAACTCATAACTCTATGGTTTTTACGGTCTTTTATACAGCAATATAACAGGCAAAATGAGCGAATAGTTTCAGAATAATCCAATCTGTGGAAATAGTCGATCTCTAACGACAAGAGAAGAACATGAGAAGAGTAGAACTTCACGACTACACAGCACAGTCATTGGCTGAAAGAATTCCGTTCTTTAAAAAAATTTTAACAAAGTAACTTTCTGAACCACACTAAAGATTATCTCTCCGACATTTTTAGTTAAAACAACGAAGTCTGCGTCGTATCACTTCCCAATGGTGGCAATCCTTATACAGGATCGGATATTTGGGAAAGGTAATGGCCTGCACGTTTTCCAGATAGTCATAATTGTAATCCAATTGACGGCGCTCGTCCCGCAATTGCGGAAAGGTATTTTTGATAATCTCAATATCGGTATGGAGGCTAATATCCCAGCACCTAATGGTATCCTTTTTTGTTTGGCTTTGATACGAATATACGCAATTTGTACTTTAAATACCGATTGCCCTACGGCAAGAAAATGGCTGCTTATTGGTTCGGACCGGATCTGATTACCGAAGGATCTCGATAGCAAATACTTTCTTTTGGGTCTGTCCATCGCTAATGGTAGCCACTACCCGACCATATGCTAGGGAGAATAGGATATCGATCGGATTTTTGCGCTGAAACCTGGTCTTGGTACGCAGGTAATTGACAATATTTTTTTCATACAGCTTGAGCATACGCTTATCCCAGTTCTCCTCCTTGATAAGATTGAGAAAGATCTGATAGCCTGATCCTGTTTCCAACAAGCTTTCGATCTTATGGGCATCCTGCGGCAACTGCAAGGCTCTTCCCTCCTTTGCCCCCAATTGATGGGCATGCTGATCGGCGGCTTCCTTATCATCATAAGGCGTGAGCAGGAAGCCTGTCTTTTCCTTAACATCGGGCCACTCAAAGCGCTGCAGCACAAAGTCGGCATAGCCCGACTCGACGAGCTCGCGAAACGAACTTTTGGTGACTTGTTCAAAGGGATTGTACAGCATAGGACTAAGATAGGATTTAATCAGTAAACTCTTTCTTGTTCTTTCGGATGTAGTCAACCTGAATTTTCTGCAAGTTTTCAACGTCATTAAGTTTGTAAAATTCCTCGTCAAATTTGTTTAACGGATTATTCTCATAAGATTTACTAAAACCTTCTACCGTACCATCCTGTGCTTCGGTTATTTTCGATTTCTCCTTTTCAAAAGTGCTGTTTGCTCGCTCGGTCAGATCAGCAAATTTAGTAGCGCCAACTAATTTCAACGCTTCTGGCAGCGCAGTAGCAAATTGACCGCTTGAATTAAAATAAAACTGGTTATAACCACCATTATTTACTTCTGCTTCTAATCGGCTGATCATATAAATTGCTTGTCTAGATTTGTTCCAAGACAAGACGATTTCATATTCTTTATCATATGCCGGCGATAACTTACGAAAGAGGTTATCATAGACGACTTCCAATAACATGTCATCCGATGTCGTATCAATAATTTGCTCGGTTAATGGCGTCTGAATTGATGGCTTATTATTATTTTGCTTCGTACGTTCAGAACAGCCAAACAAATTTAAAATCATTATTATAATTCCAATGGTAATAATCGGTGTTCGCATTGATTTTATCATCTTTAAATCTTTTTATTACTCAAATATAATCATTGATTAACCATACTTTTGTGTTTTATGTATCTCGCAAAAGGATGGCTGCTGCTGCGGCTCGGTCTTTTTTCATTTTTATCAAACCAAGGTCTCAAAAGAATTGTCCATCTATTGTCGATCGTTACGTATCAGTTCAGATTGATTGATTTAATTGTATGGTCAGGTTTTTAGGCCTGGCCATTTTAAACGTATTTTCCGGTCCTAAATGGATCTGTCTATAATTTAGTTAAGGGGCTAATCGAAAGATTAGTCCTTTTTTTGAAAAATAATGAACTATTCTATCAGAATTATGTTCTTCACCAGGTTAAGTTAGTTTGTTTTAGTAGTTATAAAGGTCGGGGATTCATGTCACCGGCCTTTTTTATTTTTTGTAAACCACCTACGATAAATTTGAGAGGAAAAATCACTAAAATAGCTTTGCAAGTATATTTTCAAAGGTGACCAAAATATTTTCGCCATATTTCTGCTGTGCTTTTGTACCTAAGAAGTTCTTTTTCAATGCTGTTTTTTCGGAAACGATTATCTGCATTTTATAGGATATTGCAAAATATGCATACAACTTAAAATGTGACTCTTCCACCGGAGTTGCGTAACCGGTAACACCTATACCAAAATCAGCATTGAACAAGTGTGATGCCTGCAGTGCCATATCTTCTGCGATCTGAGACGACACACAATCACTTGCTCTGGCCTCATCCTCATCGATTCCCAATAAATTTACTTTCTCTTCAAGCGTGTAAGCTGTAATCCCACCTTTAAAATTAACTGCAGCATTTTCGATCTGGGACAGCATAAACTGAAGCTGTCCAGCTGTTACACTTTCAGCCGTTGCAACAGTCTTACAATCAAGTAGCCTGCCAATACGTTGAATTACTTCCTTATCAGGTTCCATCTTATACTTATTAATTTAAAAACTATAGCCTTAGCAGACCTTTTATCTACACGGAATCTTAAATCCGTTATTGACCCATTTATTGTAGCAGTTTATTTTCAAAGGCAAACCGCACTAGATCAGCTGTATTTTTTGTTTTTGTTTTATCAATCAGCTGCTGCCGGTGCCCCTCAACTGTTCGTTTGCTCAGAAATATCTGATCTGCTATTTCAGCATTTGTAAAACCACGTGAAATCAGTTCCAAAACCGTTAATTCCCTTTCAGAAATATCGTAGCGATGGAAAATAGCCTCTTTATCGATATAAATAGGACTATTTAGCTGAAAATGATCGAGGAGGGATAGACCTATTTCCATTGAAATATATCTTTTACCCTGTAATATGTTGAATATACCTTGAACAAGTTCGTCATAGTCCGAATTTTTCGATAAAAAGCCAACTGCCCCCGCCCTAAATGCTTCAGCCACGGTATTATTATCCTCGATCATTGATAAAACAGCAACGTCAATTTCAGGATATTTGACCTTCACTTTATGGATTAATGTAATGCCGCTCATCTCTTTCATTTTGAGATCCGTAATTATAAGATCAGGTGTCTCGCTTTTATCTAAGAGTTCTAGCGCCTCTACTCCATCTCCCGCCTCCCCAACAATGGAGAGTTGCTCATGTGACTCCAATATTAGCCTAAAGCCGTTCCTTACCAAGGTGTGATCGTCAACAAGTAATATTTTATACATCGTAGTAGAGAAAATCGTGTGTTATAGGTAATTCAGAACAATTAGCCTGCCATTTTTACATTACTAGAAAATTTTCAATTTATATTTTAAAATTTGTAATAATTACTTATTAACCCCAGTATTATTACCTTCCATGAAATACATAACGCCATTCCATCGTATAAACATCCCCCTATAATTTTTATAAAAAGTATCCCTCTCACTTAAAATTGGATTATGAACTTCCAATACATTAAGATCCTTAACGCTGAAACTTAATATCCGCAGTTAAAGTACTTCATCAGACTATTATAATGATTTCAAGTAGTAAATGACTTATATTGCGTAGTTTATCATTTAACGAAACCGATCCCAAGAAGGTTCACTTTATATATTTATTAAAAGATGAAAAAAAACCAAATTACGCAGGATCGGTATCAAGGTATACTTATCGTTGCATTCGCAATTGTCGCACAACAGGGGCCCGAGAATCTTCCGAACGATGTGCCAGATAATCCTGAAGAGGAATTATCAGAGAATGAATCCGATGAAACTCCAGAAATGCCCGATCAGGATGATTTAGGCATCGATGAAGAACTAGGAAACGAAGAAGAAAATGAATTTCCTGAACTTGACGAACAGGAAGAAGACGAAAGAGAGATTGATGAACTTGAGGAAGCGAACGACGAAGAGTTAGCTAACGATGGAAGAACCATTTAAGATCAAACTGTCTTTTCATGTTATGAAATAACCAACGCGTCAAAGCTATAATAGTCACTAATTATAAAAATGATGATAAAGGATCCAACAAATTATGAAAATGCTGTCCTACCAGAATGGATAAACAACAAAAATATATTAATTACCGGTGGCACAACAGGCATTGGTCGCGCCACCGCAATCAAATCAAACGCGGCATAGATAGAAGTGAAATAAAAGCAGATACCGATCCTACCGAAATTGCTGTAGTGATGATCTCGATGATCGAAGGTGCTTTTATGCAGGCAAAGGTCAACAAGCATATGACAGAGCTTAATATAGCAATGTCCTATTTAGAGAGAATGATCAGGAATCTGAAAGCATAATTTTTTTTTGCTTATGAAAAGACCGATCGGTTTATTTCAATAAATATTATACTAAAAAACGAATAGAATATCATTAAAACTAAATTACCATCTTAAAGTTATGCCAACACAAATCAGGCTCGCAACAACCGGAGATTATCCAGGAATCATGGAAATCTGGGAATCCGCTGTAAGAGCAACTCACGACTTTTTGCTTGAGGAAGATCTTTCCTTCTTTAAACGAGCTATTCCAAAGGATTATCTCCCTAACCTCGAAGTATTTATCCTTATTGAAAATGGGAAATCTATCGGATTTTCATCGGTATCAGAAGGAAACCTCGAAATGCTTTTTATTCACAATGACTACCGTAGCAAAGGATATGGAAAGCATCTATTTCAATTTATGGATGAAACGCAAGGCATTACAAAGGTTGATGTTAATGAGCAAAATTATCAGGCTAGAGGATTTTATGAAAAATTAGGGTTCAGAGAAGCAGGGAGATCCGAAAAAGATGGCTCTGGTAAAGATTATCCGATTATTCATATGCTAAGATGAAATGGTCATAATTATGGCAACACTATAATTATTAATAATAAAATATATAAAAATGATTGAAGGATTATATGAGACACACATTCAAGTAAGCAACTTGGAAAACGCAGTTCAGTTCTATACTCAAATATTGGGACTTGAGTTCGCGCACTATGATGAAACCAGACCGATTGCGTTTCTTTGGATCGGAGAAAATAAAAAGGCCATGCTCGGACTTTGGGAACAACAAGGAGATCTCCATAAAAGACATTTTGCATTCAGCTGTTCCAAAGATTTTATTTTAAATAACGCAAATACTTTTTTAGATAAAAACGGATTAAAAGCCTATAATTTTCTCAAAAATGGAAGCAATGAACCAATGGTTTTTGCCTGGATGCCCGCACTTGCTCTTTATTTTGACGATCCGGACGGAAATCAACTCGAATTTATCCATATTCTAAAAGGTAAATGTCAGCCAGAACTTGGCGTACTTAGCTACAAAGAATGGCAAAAAATCAATTCACTTTAATAGATTAGATACCATATGAATGCAGAAGACGATTATTTGGAAATAAACAGGGAATCTTGGAATACCAGCACAGAAGCTGGCATCCATTCTGATTTTTATGACCTGGATGTCTCAA
>NZ_DKSP01000079.1:0-1606 GCF_002472745.1 Sphingobacterium sp. UBA7253
AGCCTTTATGAAACCGCTCAGTGGATCCGGTGCACGTGGACTTATGGTCGATTTGATGAATGCCAAGGGGCCAATGGACTTCGCTGCCAGGGTTGCTTGTGTTATTCAGGGATCAACAGAAACTACTTTTTATGTCCTCGCGGTATATTTTGGTGCAGTGGGAATAAAGCGTACACGGCATGCATTACCCTGCGCTCTGCTAGCTGAATTGGCTGGTGTGATAGCCGCAATTATTATATCCTATATATTTTTTAAATAGTATACAAAACGGATCTAGAAAGGTTCTGTTTTTAGATTTGAGCCGATTCTTTTACATATAATTATATACTGATGAAAAAAACAATTGCACTAATAGCCCACGACGGCAAAAAACCTGAAATGGTCGCATTTGTCAAAGACCACCAGGAATTATTGGAGCGCGCCAATATCATTGCCACAGGTACTACGGGCTCTTACGTCAGACAGACAGGCTTGCCTGTGGAATTGAAATTGAGTGGCCCCATGGGTGGTGATGCACAAATCGCAGCTTTGGCGGCCGAAAGAAAAGTTGATGGTATTATTTTCTTTCGCGATCCACTAGGGAAACACGCACATGAACCAGATATTCAAATGCTCATGCGTGTATGTGATCTTTATAATGTCCCTTTGGCGACAAACCCTGCAACAGGAAGCCTCATCATTGAAGGACTATTAGAAGACGTGGAATCCTAATTTTAATCGCTTATGGACAATGAAGTAATCGTTTCAATAGGGAAAACACCCTATACAACTACAGTACAATACGGCAAACATCAAATAACGGTTGATGAACCCGAAGATGTAGGCGGTGAAGATCAGGGCATAAACCCTACTCCACTATTACTATCCTCTTTAGGGAGCTGCAAAGCCATTACAGTCAAAATGTATGCTGACCGCAAAAACTGGCCCCTGGAGGAGGTGCTGGTGCGTTTATCTTATGAGGTACAAACAAGTGAACAGCAACAAACGACCTATATACAATGCTTTATTAGCTTTAAAGGAGATTTAGATGAGGTTCAAAAGCAGAGTTTGTTTAAAATAGCTGAAAAGTGTCCTGTTCATAAAATATTATCAAATCCTATTGTAATAACTTCAAATCATTTATAATGTTTCTTGGGATAACGGATAACACTATTTATATTTGTCCGCGCAAAAAAGACCTTTAATAGTCGATAGAATCGAATAGTAAAGGTTTACTTGTCCTGCAATATAGATATTTGTAATAAAAATAAAGCAAACGATGCAATTGGATCCGCAAATAGCAATAGACTCGCCTTTTAGATCGATCAAACGGGAAGATTGGAAAAATTTAAATGGGAAGGTATTGCACAATTTCAGTGTCGAAGACCTGGAAAATCTACATGCACTGAATGAACCTTTGACAAATCAGGAAATAGAAGAAGTCTACTTTCCCTTAAGTCATCTACTTGAGATTCATATTGATCGTTTCCAGAGCCTTCACCAGCGTACAAACCGGTTCTTTGGCAAAGAAGAGAGCAAACTGCCTTATATCATTGGTATAGCTGGGTCGGTCGCTGTCGGAAAAAGTACTACTGCCCGGGTTTTGCAGCGTGTCCTAAGTTTACTC
>NZ_DKSP01000079.1:1682-21551 GCF_002472745.1 Sphingobacterium sp. UBA7253
AGCGTGTCCTAAGTTTACTCCCATCCAAACCGAAGGTTGATTTGGTGACCACAGACGGTTTTCTATACCCCAACCAACAGCTTATCGAACGTGGTATTCTAAACCGAAAAGGCTTTCCTGAAAGCTATGATGCCAAAAGATTGATTCATTTCCTTTCAGCAGTGAAATCAGGGGCTCCAAAAATTGCGGTACCAGTATACAGCCACTTGGTCTATGACGTCTTACCAGACGAACAACAACAAGTGATTGAACAACCCGACATCCTCATTGTAGAAGGGATAAATGTATTACAAGTCAATTCCCAACGACCACGAAAGGGACATAGCGTATTCGTTTCCGACTTTTTTGATTATTCAATCTATGTACATGCCAGCGAGAAAAATCTTATTGAATGGTATACCAATCGATTTGAATCACTGCGTGCTACGGCATTTCAAAATCCGGCTTCATTTTTCCATAAATATGCAAATATGACAGCTGATGAAAGCCATGCCATGGCTGTGAATATCTGGAACGAAATTAATAAACCCAATCTACTTAAAAACATTTTGCCGACTAGATATCGCGCGGATCTCATTTTAGAAAAAGGAAGCCACCACTTTGTTAAAAATGTCAAAGTAAGAAAGATTTAACCCTGCATTCTTGTAAACTGGAGGATTTCATTTAATATGTTGCTCTGGACCTGCTGATGTATTTTGTTGCTGGACGAGATTGTACTTACCTCAACTTTATACTTGATATAGTCTTTAGTCATATCGGCGACCTTGATTGTAAAGCCCTGGGAATGATCTAAATTTGGGTTTTTCTGAAATAATGGACTTAAATACTGTTCCAATTCCGCCACTGCAAATGAGCGATCAATCGGTAGTTCAAACTTTACAACAATTTTATTTGACTTTTGAGAAGTCTTATTGACCAAAGTCGCGGTAAACACCAAATTATTGGGAATCATCACAGCATCATCATCTTCATCGCGCACAACCAGATTGGCCAATGTGATATCAACAATTTTCCCCTGATATTCACCTATTTTTATGCGATCTCCAACGGAAAATTGATCCGAAAACATAATAATCAAACCGGATATCATATTCGTGATATATTCTCTAAAAATTACCGCAATCGCCATTGCGACAATTGTCATGCTGGTGATAAAATCTTTTGGATTAATACCAACCGCTATCATTAGGCTGACTATAATAAAAAAAACATTGCCTACTGTAGCTACACGTGTAATTCCGAGCACAAAATTACCCCGGACAACCTGCTGTTCATTTCGACTGTTGTATAGTTTTACAAGGATAAAATGACCGATTGAGATCAGGACACTAGCTGTTAGAAAAGTATTTAAGCCGTAAGCCATATTCCGGATGACCTCCCGCTGCATATAAAAGGTTTCAAATTGAACAAATGATGCCGTTAACGCAATCAGCAGTATAATTCGTACAATAAAAGAAATTGAAATTGGTTTTGTCATTTTTTACACAAGCTTAAGTTGTCTGTCTAGTCAAATTTTAATGTTCTCCCATTCGCTATGCACGATAGTTCATGTAAAACGGCCACAAACAGGCTTGCTAAACTAAACAATTTTACTTTACGTAAAAAGCATTATCAGGAAATAGCTATCTTTGCCTAAAGACATTACATGCTATTAAATGAAGGAATCGAACGTGCAAACTGAACTTAACGTAAGCGGAATGCATTGTGCAAATTGTGCTATTTCAATCCACAAATACCTAGAAAACAACGGCGCTAAGGATATCTACGTCGATTTCGTCTCAGATGAAGTGAAATTTTCGGAGATCCCCCTGGAACAAATACCTGTGCTAGTCAAAGGTATCGAGTCTTTGGGTTACAAAGTTATTTCGGATAAGGATAAGAAGCCTAGCTTTTGGAAATCTATTGATTTTAAGTTCCTTTGCTGCCTCATCTTCACCATACCCCTATGGAGCCACATGTTTACAGACTTACCCATTCTGCATGATCCTTATATCCAACTTGCGCTATGTGTCCCAGTTTATATCATTGGTTTTTCCTATTTTGGAATCAGCGCATTCCGTTCCATTTGGAACAAAATGCCCAATATGGATGTACTCATCTTTGTTGGATCTACAGCTGCGTTTAGCTATAGCCTCATTGGAACATATTATAATTTAGGGCATGATTACCAGTTCTACGAAACATGCGCAACAATTATAACATTGGTATTTTTGGGGAATGTCCTCGAAAAAAGAGCCGTTACAAAAACCACATCAGCAATCAAAGAGTTGGTTAAATATCAGGATATACCTGCTATTAAAATTGAAGACGACCAAGAAGTAGAGATATTAGCCCGAGACATTAAATCAGGTGATATTTTAAAGGTAAATTCCGGAAATCAGATACCTGCTGATGGCGATATTTTGGAAGGACAGGCTTGGGTGGACGAATCTATGCTAACCGGAGAAAGTCTACCTATTGAAAAACTCAAATATGATGCTGTCATTGGTGGTACCTTACTAACTGAAGGAAATATCAGAATCGTGGCGACCAAAGTTGGGTCTAAAAGTGTACTGTATCAAATTATTCAATTAATTAAAGATGCGCAAAGTAAAAAGCCACCTATTCAAAAATTCGGTGATAAAGTAGCCGCTTATTTCGTCCCAATCGTCGTTACGATATCATTCTTCACTTTTTTTATTACTTACTTTATTGCACAATTACCGCTCCAACAATCCCTCATGAATGCGATAGCTACACTTGTTGTATCTTGCCCATGCGCCATGGGGTTAGCAACACCTACAGCCGTCATGGTTGGTCTGGGAAGAGCTGCAAAAAAAGGAATACTGATCAAAGGCGGAAGCACCATTGAGGAGATGTCCGATCTCAAACAGATGGTATTTGACAAAACGGGCACCTTAACAACTGGCGATTTTAATATCAAAGCGATTCAGACCTTTGGTATTGAACAATCGCAAGTCGAATCGATCATAGCACAATTGGAGAGTTATTCGAGTCATCCGATTGCCAAGTCGATCCGAAAACAACTCAAGGAGATAAAATCTTACCGCATTATCTTTAAGGAAGTCAATGAAATAAAAGGGAAAGGGATATTTGCTAAAGACACAAATGGTAATAACTATTCCATTTGCAATGCAAAACTTGGTGAAAAGGATTACTCCAATCGCTATGATCTTGCCTTAACAATCAATGGCGTTGTAATTGCTGGCATTGTATTGGAAGATCAGATTAAGCCCTACGCAAAGGAACTCATCCAATACCTCAAAGATAAAGGGATACGCCCTATTCTTTTGAGTGGGGATCGACAAAGTAAATGTGAACGCACAGCGCAAAAGCTTGGTATTGCTGATGTATACTGGGATAAGTCGCCAGAAGAAAAACTAGAAATATTGTTCAAGCTCAAAAAGAATGGCCCTACTGCAATGGTTGGTGACGGTATCAATGACGCTCCGGCATTAGCTGCTGCCGATGTTGGCATCTCGCTCGGTGATTCGACACATATTGCTATTCAATCGGCAAAGGTGGTTTTATTAAACAATGATCTCAAATCCATTGAAAAGCTGCTAAAGATTGGTCACCATACCCTATTGACAATAAAACAGAATCTATTTTGGGCCTTCGCGTACAATATTGTGGCCATACCGCTTGCCGCTGTGGGCTTTCTCGGACCTATGCTTGCAGCCTTAAGCATGGCCTTTTCAGACTTAATTGTCATAGGCAATTCGATTCGGCTCCGCTTTAAAAAAATCAAATAAAAACGATACCCCATAAGTACCAAGACAATCCATAAAAGATTGTCTTTTTTGTGTATATTAGGGCTTAAATCATTCGCTTTTGAGGTTAAATTTTTGTAACTTCGCATGCGTAGCAAGCCAGTTTACAGGGCTTGCTTACTAGTTTTATTGAAACCAAATTCATATGGCTGAAGAAACAGAAAACGACAACAATCTTGTTCCGGCAAACGACCGGATTATCCCAATCAACATCGAGGATCAGATGAAGTCTGCCTACATTGACTATTCCATGTCTGTCATTGTATCAAGAGCACTTCCTGATGCCCGTGATGGCATGAAACCAGTACACAGACGTGTTCTTTATGGCATGCTGGACTTAGGGGTTACCAGTGGCAAGCCTTACAAAAAGTCTGCCCGTATCGTCGGTGACGTATTAGGTAAGTATCACCCACATGGTGATTCGTCCGTTTATGACACCATGGTTCGTATGGCTCAAGATTGGAGTTTACGCTACCCTTTGGTAGATGGTCAAGGTAACTACGGTTCCATTGATGGCGATCCACCTGCGGCGATGCGTTACACTGAGGCAAGATTAAAGAAAATTGCCGAGGAAATGCTATCCGATATCAACAAAGATACTGTTGATTTCCAAAATAACTTTGACGATTCCTTACAAGAACCAACAGTCCTTCCTACGCGTATTCCAAACCTCCTGGTAAATGGAGCTTCGGGTATTGCTGTAGGTATGGCTACAAATATGGCTCCGCATAACCTATCTGAGGTTATCGATGGTACAATTGCTTTTATTGATAATCGTGATATTGAGGTTCCAGAATTGATGCAGCACATCAAAGGCCCAGACTTCCCTACAGGTGCATTGATCTACGGCTATGCCGGGGTTCAAGATGCCTGTAATACAGGACGCGGTCGTATTGTCATGCGTGCAAAAGCTGAAATAGAAGCAACCAAGTCTGGAAGAGAGCAGATTATTGTTACCGAAATTCCCTATCAGGTGAACAAGGCGAATATGATCGAGCGTACAGCCGAACTGGTTAATGAGAAGAAACTAGAAGGTATATCTGCCATCCGTGATGAATCGGACCGTACGGGTATGCGTATTGTGTACGACATCAAACGTGATGCAAATGCAAATGTTGTTCTAAACAATTTGTTTAAATACACAGCGCTACAAACTTCATTTTCAGTAAACAACATTGCTTTAGTTAAAGGAAGACCAATGCTGTTGAATCTGAAAGATATGATTCATGAGTTTGTGGAGCATAGACATGATGTAATCGTTAGACGTACACGCTATGAACTGGCAGAAGCTGAAAAACGTGCTCATATTCTAGAAGGGTATTTAATTGCCTTAGATCATTTGGATGAAGTCATCAAATTGATCCGTAACTCGGATACACCAGAAGATGCACGCGTCGGTTTAATGGAAAAATTTGGCCTGTCCGACCTTCAGGCTCGCGCGATCCTCGATATGACATTACGTCGTCTAACAGGACTGGAACGTGATAAAATCAAAGAGGAATATGCTGAATTGATGAAAACAATTGACTATTTGAAATCGATATTGGAAGACGAAGAGCTTCGTATGAAAATTATCAAAGACGAGTTAATTGAAATCAAGGAAAAATACGGTGACGAACGTCGATCTCAGATTGTACACTCTGCTGAAGATATGCGTATGGAAGATTTTATTGATGATGAAGAAATCGTTATCACAATCTCCCACAATAGTTACGTAAAACGTACACCATTATCCGAATACAAACGCCAAGGCCGCGGTGGTCGTGGATCAATTGGCACAAACACACGCGAAGAAGATTTTACCGAGCATATCATCACGGCCTCAGCACATAATTATATGCTGCTATTTACAGAGGCAGGTCGCTGTTTCTGGTTGCGTGCATTTGAGATTCCTGAAGGAAGCCGTACTTCTAGAGGTCGTGCCCTTCAAAATATCATCAATGTTCCAAAAGAAGAAAAAATCAAGGCCTTCATCCTGGTGAAGAACTTGAAAGACCAAGAATATTTGGAAAACAACTTCATTATTATGTGTACCAAAAAAGGTACGATTAAGAAGACGTCTTTGGAAGCCTATTCTCGTCCAAGAGCAAACGGTATCAATGCCATCAATATTAATGAAGGCGATCAATTAATTGAAGCTTGTTTGACTACTGGAAGCAGTGAAATTGTCATGGCTCTCCGTTCTGGTCGAGCAATTCGTTTCAATGAATCTACAGTTCGTCCAATGGGCAGAACGGCAACAGGTGTACGTGGTATCACCTTGGGAGCTGAAAGTGATGAAGTGATTGGCATGATTAGTGTGAATGATTCGGAAACTACCGTGCTGGTCGTTTCTGAAAAAGGATACGGAAAACGGACAGATATCGAGGATTATCGCGTAACGAATCGTGGTGGTAAAGGTGTGAAAACAATCAACGTTACAGATAAAACAGGCGAACTCGTTGCGATAAAAGGCGTTACAGACAACGAAGATTTAATGATCATCAACAAGTCTGGTATTGTTATCCGTATTGCTGTGGAAGAATTAAGAGTAATGGGACGTGCAACACAAGGTGTAAGACTCATTAATTTAAAAGATAACGACGAGATCGCTTCTATTACGAAAGTCGATCGTGAAGAAGAATCTGAAGAAGAGTCTGAACTGACCGAAGAGTCAACGGAAAATGGCGATTCAACTTCTGAAGAAAACACGGACTCAAACGAAGAATAAATAGTCTAATGAAAAACTTACTGATATCATTGTTAATATCTGCAAGTAGTTTAACTGTTGTTGCCCAATCTAATCTGAAAGAGGGCAGCAACAGTTTTGCTTTATATACCAAAACTGGCGAATTTAAAAATCTTGAAAATGCGCGAAAGTTTGCAGACGCCGCCTTCCAATCGAAGAAAGATTCAGCCTCTGTTAACAATAACCTTTTAAGAGCATTGGTATATAGCTCCTTGGCAGTTGCAGATTCAACAAGGAAGCAGCCATATAAAATGGATCCTATCGACGTATCCATCAAATCACTTAAGCTTCTGGATCAAAAAAAAGCACGTCGAAACTTTCCTGCAGAGATGGACTATATTCGTCAAAATCTTGCTGGAGCCATCTCCTATCAGGGAGCTTTGGCTTTAAAAGATGGCAAGTTTGACAAAGCGTATAAAGCTTACCTTCGAATAGATTCACTTGGCTTCAAAAATAATGATCTCAAATATAATCTGGCCGTACTCTCCGGCAAGAATAAAGATTATATGAATTCGATCAAATATTATGACGAACTGATTAAAAGTGAACATCCAAAACCTAATTACTTTCTTGAATTGGCACAGATTTATTCGCTTGGAGGTACTAAACAGGATGTCTTGAACGTTCTTGAAAAAGGACATGCTATATTTCCTGAAAATAAACAGATACTTTTTAGATTAATTGATGTGTATTCAGCCAATAATTCTTATGACGCTATCTTAAATGTCATTGCTGATGCCATTCGTTTAGAACCTGAAAATGTCGAACTGAACTATATTGCGGGCTATTCTTATGAAAACGCCAATGATATAAAACGAGCGAAAGAGTATTATAATAATGTATTGCGGTTGGATCCGAATAATTATGAATCTAATCTTGCATTAGGGCTAATTAATCTGGAGACTTTATTGAAGGAACCTTCCAACCAAGATATACAAGAGTTGACCATCGAGTATCTGTTGAAGGCAAATGAGATTAAGCCTTATGATGTCAATGCGCTTAAAGCTTTGGCTAAATATTATAAGCTTATTGATGACGCATCACAATTAGACAGAGTGAATTTATTATTGAATCAATTAACAGTTAAATAGATATGAATTTAAAATCTCTATTATTATTAGCAGCAATAGGTACTGTATCTACCTCAGTTTCTTTTGCGCAGACGGGTAATGTTAAAAAGGCGAAGTCAGCCCTAGCGAAATTCCAAGAATTGAAAGACGCTGGTACAGTTCAATTGGGTATCTCCAATTTGAAATCGGCAAAAGAAGCTATTGACGCAGCTGTTGTCAATGACAAAACAAAAGATAATGCTGAGGCATGGACGGTATACGCATTGGTAAATGCAAACCTATCAACAATAGATAAGTCATCTGAATTAGCGAAATTGGCTGAGGACGGAATTGCTAGAGCAAAACAGCTCGATACAGACGGTGCAAATAAAGCGAATATTACTGTTGCAGAACAAATTCTGGGACAATATAATTTCAATTTGGGTGCAGAAGCCTATCAAGCACAAAAATATGCTGAGTCTTACAGCTCCTTTACAAAAGCATTGACATATCTTCCTGGAGATACATTAGTTACTTATTACAGTGGCGTTGCAGCACTATCAAACAAAGATTATAAGAATGCTGTGGAACGTTATAAAGAACTAATTCCAAGAAAAGATTTCTCTTCGCATAAAACGATTATGGTCGATTTACCTAAATTGTACCTCTCTATGCAAGATACGACTTCAGCACTTGAATATGCAAAAAAAGCAGCTGAAGCTTATCCAGATGACAATGCAGCAATGACTCAAAACATCGAATTGAATTTGATTACAGGTCACGAAAAAGAAACAATTGATGCCATTACAGCACAATTAGCAAAAGATCCAAACAATAAAAGCTTAAATTATTACTTAGGTATTGCCCAATCTTCAGCAAAAAATGAGGATGCAGCAGTTGCAGCATACAAAAAGGCTTTGGAAATCGACCCTAACTTTTTTGAAGCAAATACAAATTTGGCGATCACGTTGATGAACAAAACACGTGAAAAATTAAATGTTGTTAATAATAACAGGAAATTGACGCAGGCACAATATGATGCAGAATTAAATAAGATTAAAGCAGAATTAAAGCCAGTGCTTCCGTACTTGGAGAAAGCAGTTTCTTTGCAGCCCAAAAATGTAGATGCTTTAACGAATTTAAAGAACTACTATATTTTTATGCAAGACGAAGCT
Organism: Sphingobacterium sp. UBA7253; assembly: GCF_002472745.1. NCBI lineage: Bacteria > Pseudomonadati > Bacteroidota > Sphingobacteriia > Sphingobacteriales > Sphingobacteriaceae > Sphingobacterium > Sphingobacterium sp. UBA7253. Next base: position 10,408 of record NZ_DKSP01000079.1, read on the forward strand.
AAAACTGCCGAAATCAATGCTAAGATCAAAGAAGTAGAATAAAAAAATAAGCTTTCATAAAAAAGCCCGCATCTTATTATGCGGGCTTTTTTATGAAAGTCTTTTTTGTGTTAAGCTAAAATGGCAATCAACTCAATCTGAAATATCAACGTACATTCCCCTCCTTTTCGAGGTAACAATTCTTCCTTTCCATAAGCCAGCTTTGGTGGAAGACACACTTCCCAGATTGACCCAACAGGCATCATTGAAATCGCTTCTTGCCAACCGACTATGAGTTCATTGATATAGAACGTTTCGGGGCGCTTCCGTTTGTACGAACTGTCGAATACGGTTCCGTCCAAAAGCTCGCCTTTATAATGACAGATAACTTTCGCGGACTTTTTGGGAATCTGCCCCGCCCCCGTTGTTAATACCTTATAGTGCAAACCCGATGCACATACAACAGCTCCTTCCTGCTGTGCATACTTTTCCAAAAAGACCTTTCCAGCCTCCAGATTCTTTTCCGCAAGCGCTGCTGAACTTAATTTATTTTTCTTTCTCTGAACCAAAACTCAATTGATTAAAATTCAATATTGCTAATTATTTATGATATCCTCAAAATAACAGCTTTTTCTCCTTTTTACGAAAAAAGACCGAGTTTTTGTTCAATACTGTACCTTTATCAGCGTAGCTTTGCATCTAAGGTTTTCTCGAAGCTGAACGCCTTACTCACAGGACAGTTTTCCTTCGCTTTATGCGCTATTGTTTGAAACTCAGCTTCGGTAATCGTTGGAACCTTTCCTTTCAGCTCCAGTTCAGATCGCACTATTGAACCGTTTTCGAATACAATTGTTGACACTGTCGTTAATTCCTCGGGAACAAAACCAGACTCAGAAAGATAAGCGCTCAATTGCATGGTGAAACATCCAGCGTGCGCTGCTGCCAATAATTCTTCGGGATTTGTCCCAATACCATTTTCAAAACGTGTCGAAAATGAATATTGCGTATGATCCAACGCTGTACTGTCTGTAGTCAGACTACCTTTTCCTTCTTTCAGATTGCCATTCCATTGGGCTGTTGCTTTTCTTCTCATGTTTTCTACGATCAATTATTTAATTTTTCCTATGTCAATTTCTCCTGTCGCGTTTCTAACTTTTCAGGTATCTTTTATAGAACAAAGAGTCGATCAAAAAGTTGTACACTATTGAATAAATTGATGTCGCATTTTAGACAGTGCTTACGTTAACAGTTGTATTAAAACTAAACTCATGAATAAACTATTGTACCTTTTTATCTTTGTAATTGCGTTCGCTTCATGTAAAACTCGTCAAGTCAAAGAACAGGCTTTAATACAAGACTGTCCTGAAGAGAAGATTGTTAATAAAATCCCCGGCCCTCCAGTAAAGGGTGAATCTGAAAAAGTTTACTATATCTATCAAGGCAAAAGAATTTCACCAAAACAATTTGATCAAGAATGGCTCGAGAAAAATTGTGATATTAAAGAGACAGTTGTTTATTGATTTTATTTCTAAAAACAAGCATAAAGACGTAATTTCGCCTAAAATTTTTTATAATGACAATTTCTCTTCGGGAGGTCAATCAAAAGATTTTAGGCTATGTCTCTTTAACTTTCCTTGGTTATTTCACAATCGGCCTATCGCTTGCAACCCTTCCCATCTTTATTCATCAAACTTTAGGATTTAATACAATTATTGCGGGATTGGTCATTAGTGTTCAGTATGTTGCTACATTCTTACTCCGCGGTTATGCAGGAAAAATTGTGGACACCAAGGGTCCCAAGATTTCAGTTTTGCGCAGCATGTTATTTTTTGCATTATCTGGACTCCTTCTGCTCCTTGTTTTCTTATTTAAATCACAGCCTTTTATCAGTTTAGGGCTTCTGCTCATTACCCGTTTGTTTACTGGAATTGGAGAGGGTCTGGTGGGTGCGAGCCCTATAAATTGGGCATTAATGGAACTCGGCGATGAACATGCTGCAAAAGCAATTTCTTTCAACGGAATAGCCAGCTATGGTGCATTGGCTATTGGCGCACCCTTAGGTGTTTTGATGGTGGATCATATCAATTACGAAGCTTTGGCTCTACTTACCAGTGCGGTTGGCCTCCTTGGTTATTTTTATTGTCGCGCTAAAACACCCTACCAAGTGGCACGAAAAAAGGCTGAAAAAGTGAGTTTTAAGCGCGTATTGCTTTTAGTCGCACCCTTTGGAATCTGTCTTGCTTTAGGAGGTCTAGGCTTCGGTAGTATATCCACTTTTATGACGCTTTACTATGAACATTTCAATTGGCAAAATGGTGCAGCTTGCTTAACTATATTTGGCGTATTCTTCATTTTAACACGGCTTATTTTCAATAAGGTTATTGACCAATATGGCGGACTTAAAGTTGCTTTAGTGAGTCTTTTCGTTGAAACATTAGGTCTCATGGTTATCGCAGTGGCTGTTGATCCATTATGGACCCTATTGGGCGCAGCATTAACGGGTTTTGGCTTCTCACTGGTATTTCCAGCGCTTGGTGTCGAAGCCATTAAGCGGGTAGATCAAAGTCAACAAGGCTCTGCTCTGGCTGCTTACGGACTATTTATAGACATTTCACTAGGTATCACAGGCCCTTTAATTGGCTTTGTGGCCAATAATATGGGTATGACAGCGATATACCCATTTAGTACCATTATGGTTTCTATTGGTTTTGCCGTTGTTGGAAACCTACTCTATCAAAAACGGCGGGAGCTGACACCATAGTCTCCCAAACATATAAACATAGCATCAAAGATATACCTACAAAAAGAGCGGATAATGTTTAAACATTATCCGCTCTTTTTGTAGGTATATCCGTTAAAATTAACCTTCAATACTAGGTACACCAACAACTTCATTGGTATCAGCGTTGTAATCGATACCGTCGAAATTGAAACCGAACAAATTGAAAAACTCGTTACGGTAACCTTCAATGTCTGAAATTTCGGCTAAATTTTCAGTTGTTGCTTTCTCCCATAATGCTGCAACTTCAGCCTGAACATCTTCACGCATTTCTAAGTCATCAACACGGATACGACCTTTGTCATCAAGCAATACCTTTCCGTGAGCGGTATAAAGTCGCTCAGCAAACAAACGTTGCATTTGTTCAATTGTACCTTCGTGAATACCTTTTTCCTTCATGACTTTATACAATAAAGAAATGTATAAAGGAACAACTGGAATAGCTGAACTGGATTGCGTAACCAAGGCTTTATTCACCGATACATAAGATACACCATTAATATCGCTCAAAATCGCGTTTATTGCAGGCACTGTTCCTTCTAAATCATCCTTTGCACGACCAATCGTACCATTACGGTAAATTGGATAAGTAAGTTCAGGACCTATGTAAGAATAGGCAACTGTTTTTGCTCCTTCAGCTAACACACCAGCAGCTTTAAGATCTTCGATCCAAAACTTCCAGTCTTCTCCACCCATAACAGCTACAGTATTCGCAATATCTTCTTCATTTTCAACTGGCTGAATGGTAATGTCTGAAATTACACCCGTATGAAAATCTACCGTTTTGTTGGTAAAAGGTTCTTGTATCGGTTTCAAAACAGAAGCGTGTGCCACGCCAGTTTTTGGATGCGTACGACGTGGTGATGCCAAACTATATACCACTAAATCAACCTGTCCTAGATCCTTTTTAATAAGTTCAATAGTCTGTTTTTTCACTTCGTCCGAAAACGCATCGCCATTGATACTTTTGGCATATAATCCCGCCTCATGGGCTTCTTTCTCAAAAGCTGCCGAATTGTACCATCCAGCAGTTCCTGGCTTGCCTTCTGCCGCAGGTTTTTCAAAAAATACACCGATTGTAGCAGCTCCAGAACCAAATGCTGCAGAAATCCGAGATGCAATACCAAATCCAGTAGAAGCACCGATTACCAATACTTTCTTTGGACCATTCGCGATCTCACCTTTGGATTTCACGTATTCAATTTGATTTTTAATGTTTTGCGCAGCCCCTTGTGGATGCGAGGTTAAACAAATAAAACCTCTAGTTCTTGGTTGTATAATCATCTTGATTAATTTTCTTACTACTTGTTTTATTGATTAGGCAAAATAAGGAATTTTAAATGAGAAAATCGCGATAAAAATCAATTAGTTTTTGTTTCATTTCCATTTGAACGGACATTTGCTTACTTTCACAAAGTTAAGTATACATCGCACTCCTTTTATTTATGCCAATCCAATTTACAATAAAAAAAAATAAAAAAAATGCACTTTTTTTAGGAACGCTAGCTGCATTATTTTTTGCCAGCACCTTTGTTCTAAACCGAATTATGGCAGTCTCCGGAGGAAGTTGGCAATGGACAGCGTCTTTACGTTTTATTTGGATGCTTCCAATCTTACTTATCATTGTTACCATAAGAGGAAACCTCATCGATTTACTCAAAGAAATCAAATCCAACCTTTTGCAATGGCTTCTTTGGAGTACGATCGGATTCGGGCTATTCTATGCAACACTTACCTATGGCGCAAATTATGGCCCATCTTGGCTCGTAGCTAGCACCTTCGAATTCACCATTATAGCCGGCATGTTTATTGGTCCGCTACTTGATAAAAAAGGGCAACGAAAAAGCATTTCAAAAGCTTCACTCCTCTTCTCCATCCTTATTTTTTTAGGTATTCTTTTGATGCAAATTTCAGAAGCTCAGTCAACTTCCTTAAATACAATGCTATTGGGGACCATCCCAGTGTTGATCGGCGCTATTGCCTATCCCTTAGGTAACCGTAAAATGATGAAAATATCGAACAATAGATTGGATGCTTTTCAACGTACACTCGGTATGACACTCTGTAGTATGCCATTTTGGATTATCCTGAGCCTATTTGGCTATTTAGATAATGGTCTACCCACTGATAGTCAACTTTTCCAAACCTTTTTAGTAGCCATCTGCTCGGGAGTAATTGCCACACTTTTATTTTTCTCAGCTACCGATTTCGTTCATCAGGACCATAAAGCATTGGCAGCTGTAGAGGCAACACAGGCCATGGAAGTCATTTTTACGTTGGTTGGCGAAATTCTTATCCTGCAGGCGGCGCTTCCGAATGTATATTCCTGTATTGGTATTGTCATGGTGGTCATTGGCATGATTCTACATAGTCGCACAAGTTAATAATACCCTCACCTTTCATCTACGTGTAATGTTCGGCTTATTTTACTCAGGTTTAAACTATTGGCCATTGCTGAGAAAATATCATAATAAGTTCCTCTATGTGCGTATAGATCTTCATGTTGCCCTTTCTCCACCACCATTCCCTTTTCCATAACCACAATGGCATTGGAATCGATGATCTGAGAGATACTATGCGAAACGATAATTACTGTACGGTCTTTCTTTATGGCATCCAAACTATTTTTAATCTGTTCGGTCGCGATGGCGTCCAAATTAGCCGTAGGCTCGTCGAGAAAAATAATCGGTGGATTTTTTAAAAATAAACGGGCTATGGCGATCCGCTGCTGTTGGCCCCCTGATAGTGACTGCGCATCTGAATCATAACCTTTGGGCAGATCCATAATCTGCTCATGAATATAGGCTTTCTTGGCTGCTTCAATAATTTCTTCCCTAGAACTTCCCATCTTACCATACTCGATATTTTCAAAGATAGTCCCTTTAAAAATATGATTACGCTGCAATACCATACCGATATGTCGACGGAGAAACGCTGTATCATACTTTGCCAGATCTACCCCATCCAAAAAAATTTGGCCACTGCTAGGTTCATAAAATTTATCCAATAAGTTGATAATCGTGCTTTTCCCGGCCCCACTCAGCCCCACTAAAGCTGTGATTTCATTCGGCTTGATCTCAAAATTCACGTCCTTTAAAGCAACGGTTCCATTTGGATATTCAAAAAATACATTCCGTAACGCCAAATGTCCTTGAATATGTGCTGGCTTATAATCACCCTTTGATTCAATATGCTCGTCAGATTCCAAAATTTCGAAGAAAGATTCTGAATAGATCAGGGCATCGTTTACCTCATCATAAATACGGTGCAGCTGACGTATCGGCGCCGAAACGTTATTAAATAACATGATATGAAACATAATCGCACCAATAGTAATTTGGCCAGAGAGAACAAGATAAGCTGTTAAAACGATGATAATGACGACAGCAATCTGTTCGACAAAATTTTTAATGCTATCATAAAGAAAACTCGTTTTTCGAGTTTCCATTTGATTCTCCGTCATTTCAAATTGGATCTTTTCATGACGTTTAGCTTCTTCTGGCTCCCGAACGAATGATTTAATTACTAAAATTGAATCGATCAAACTAATGATCCGGTTATTTTTCGACTCCCTGTAATTGCGCATCTGCCGCCTAAAGCCTGTCAACTTGGAGGCTTGAGTCTGACTAATATAAAGATACAAAGGAATAACAGCCACTCCCACCAGACCTACATATACATTAGCGTAGAACATACAGATTAATGCAATGATTGCATTTGCAAACAAAGGCAGAATATCAATAAAGAAATTTTGGACCAAACGTGTCAACGAACTAATACCGGCATCTATCCGGGTAGCCAATTTGCCACTTTCATTATCACTTGAGGTATAAAAGGCTAACTTATAGGTTAAAATGCGGTTTACAATGGATTGAGAGAAGTCCCGTGCGATATAAATTCGAAGTTTCTCTCCATAAAATTTCTGACCAAACTGAACAAAAGCGTAGACAATTTCTTTAATTAACAAAATAATACTGATCATGCCGACTAGATACATGCCTTTTGATAAGGGTTCTTTGGCGACCATCAGGTCATTAATTCGATCGACGGTATACCGTAAAATAAAAGCATTTATTTGCGCAGCAAAAGACCCCACTACCGTTAATAACAAGGTATAAATAATCAGCTGACGATAGGGTTTGGCAAAGGGAACAATTTTTTTAAATAATTGCGGGATAGTCATTGAAATTGATTTTAATATAGAGGAAACAACTAATCTAGGGACATTGTTTAAATGAAAGCATAAAATCAATGTGATCGCAATGAAGTACTACGACAAAAAAGGCGTATCGTTTCATGATACGCCTTTCCAACAATTTGCGGTAGTCGCAATATTAACCAAAAATTCGATTTAAGACTTTAGCTAGCCTTAAGCCTCCTTTTAGCATACATTGCTCCATAATATCCTTGTTTTGATAAACATAGGAGTACGATAAATTGGCATTATTGGCTACGTCAGCGTAAATCTTTTCAGCCAATTGATTTGATTCATACAACCAGTTAGCGAGCTCTCCAGCCGCCAGCTGTTCATTCTCTTTTTTGTTATTCACATCTAAAACAGTTGCAAACTCGGTATAACTATACTTCTCATTGTCGACCAAATCACTATCCCAAACACGGTGAATATTTGATTTTTTTCCAAACCAGCTTACTTCAATCTTATTACCACCTTGATCCTCGGCACGGCTAACATGCATGGGTTGATGCGCATCGCCCAGAATATGGATCAAGAAATACAGGTTTTGCTTTTGTTGATCCATTGGAATAGTCTTATCTGCAAAGGATTTCTCAATACGGAGCGCTGTCTTATACAGATTCTCATCAGCTGAATTTTCTAAACCCAATTGAAAATCCGCCCAGGGTAAATTTGAGTTTAAATTTATAAAATGAGAATTCCCCAGTTTTTTAAATTCCGGATTGGGATCTGATTTGATAAAATCCCCCCAGTTGGCCCAATAGGCCAGCTTTTGCTGTCCAATAATTTTTCCAATATTCTTTTTGGCTTTTTTAGTCAAATGGCGTTCCGCAATTTCAGCCACGACACGATGCCCTGTTGTCCCCCACGCAAATACCGAAGAAAGCTGAAAACACAATGCCATTGCCAGCAAACCCTTGATCATTTTTTTCATTAGATTGTTGTTTTAAATGATGACGAAGCTCCTACCTGTTAGAAAAACGCCGTTCGCTCCCACAAACTGGAGTTGAAAAGCGGAATCAGACCTGTAATAACTCATCTTACTACACTGAATGTTAATTATTTGAAAATATCGAACGTATACTTAGCCGAAGACCAAAACTCATCCAAAGCAATTATTCGAGGCTTAAAAAAAGAAATGAGCTCGGCCCAGTCATCCTCTTTAAAAACACTGTAACCGGTTAAGCTTGTATAGATCCGACAAATCGGCTTTCCATATTCGTCCATTCCGTCCATGTCCCAAATCCACTCTTCTTCAAGAAGATCCTGCAACAATACTTTAAACTGAAGAAATTGTTCTGCCATTAATGCCCTGAGCCCAGCATCAGGCTGGGACCACTGTATCGCAATAGTTGCCAGCTTCTTATCCGCATCCATTCTGAAGTATAAATGCTTAATACCTGTCTTGTAGTTAATCCAATTTGCCTTCTCCCCATCTGCCGATGCATGTAAAGCCATAAATTGGCCAAACTTCGTCCAGAATAACTGTTTCAATTGTTTTATCTCTTCCCTTGAATACACCGATACAAATTTTTAGTCAACAAAATTAGTAAAATAGCTCGGTATGTCTAAACCTTATTGGTATCAAAATTGTTGTTTTAACAATAAACATATTCGAAGATGAACATGGATAAGAAAAAATCACTGTTACTATTAACTGGCATAGCACTTGGGGCTGTGGCTTATAACGCCTTTAAACCTGTCGTCTCGCGACCTGATGTCGTGGATCCATTTGATTTGGATAAATATCTTGGAAAATGGTTTGAAATAGCCAGACTCGACTTCTATTGGGAAAAAGGCTTAAGTCAAGTTTCCGCAGAATATAGCAAAAATAAAAATGGCACAATACGTGTCAATAACCAAGGGTACTCCGAAGACAAAGAACGCTGGAAACAGTCTATCGGAAAAGCCAAATTTGTCAACAGCCCCAATGAAGGCGCACTTAAAGTATCGTTCTTTGGTCCTTTCTACAGTGGATATAATATTGTAAAAATAACGCCGGATTATAAATACGCACTCGTTTTTGGTGACAATCTAGACTATATGTGGATTTTGAGCCGCGAGACGGAGATTCCAGATAAAATCAGAAATGAATTTTTAACCTATGCCCTGCAATGTGGCTATGAAACCGGCGATCTTGTATGGACCAAGCATTAGTCGAAGATCGGAGCTAATAGCGGGTAGTTTAGCGTCTTGTCCTGTGTGAGTACATCAGCTATTTCCTCAATATCTTCCGGCGTGATTGCATTTCTGATACCTGCATTGTAGAGATTTACAAGGAATAGGGCACCCGCACGTTTTTCGTTGAGTGGCAAAATTGAACTCCCGACATAAAAATTTAATACAGATACTGCATAATCACCAAACACGTTAAAACCGAAATCACCATTTTTCTGTAGGCAATAACGCATCATTTTTTCAAAATCAGAACGCAAAGTATCTTTAATCTCAGTAGTCATGAAAATCTTTTTAGAGGCACAGGTACTAGAAATAGCGCATAACATCATACACTTCTCTCCTGGCAGGACAAAAATGCAAAAAATATCCCAAACAATATACCGCTAAGCAGTAGATTGTTTGGGATAAACTATGCGTTATGCTGCGACTAGGTTACAATGCTTCTGCATGTTGAGAAACATCCAAACCAAGCTCTTCATCTGTCTCTTCGACGCGTAATGGAGCAATAAGATCGGTGATCTTCAATAGCACAAGTGAACCAACGAAGGCAAAAAATGACACGGCAAATAGTGCGACCATATGGACAAAAAACAACTTCGTTTCGCCAAAAAATAAACCATTGTCCACAACAACAGGATTAATGTTATGATGGGCAAACACACCGGTAAGTACCATACCAACCATGCCACCTACCCCATGACAAGGGAATACATCCAAGGTATCGTCGATACTTGTTTTACTCCTCAGATATACAACCAGATTACTAACCAACGCGCCAACCAAGCCAATGATCATCGCATGTGGAATACTGACAAAACCAGCTGCTGGTGTAATCGCAACCAAACCAACAACGGCACCGATACATGCTCCCATTGCTGAAGGTTTCTTTCCACGTATGATATCGACAAATATCCATGCCATGGCGGCCATTGCTGATGCTGTAGTCGTTGTCGCAAAAGCGTAAGCTGCCAAAGAATTTGCTCCACCAGCTGAACCTGCATTAAATCCAAACCAGCCAAACCACAAGAGTGCTGTACCTAATATCACGTAGCTTATGCGCGCCGGATTATGAATTTGCATTTTACGTCCTTTTAAATAAATCGCTGCTGCCAATGCTGCCCAACCTGCCGACATGTGCACAACTGTACCCCCGGCAAAATCAAGAACACCAAATTTTGCCAATATACCTTCAGGGTGCCAAGTAGCATGTGCCAACGGCATATAAATAAAAATACTGAACAGAATAATGAATAGCATAAATGAATTAAAACGAATACGTTCCGCAAAAGCCCCCGTAATCAATGCTGGTGTGATAATCGCAAACTTCAATTGAAACATCGCAAACAAAACCAAAGGTATAGTGGGAAGCGCTCCCCAAGCGACATTCCCTAATGTACCTTTCATCATAAAAAATGTACGCGGATCACCGACAATACCACCGATATCATCGCCGAAAGCCAAACTGAAGCCAACAATGACCCAGAGGATTGTCATTAAACACATACATATAAAGCTTTGCATCATCGTTGAAATTACATTCTTCTTGCTAACCATACCGCCATAAAAAAAGGCAAGTCCAGGTGTCATAATCAACACCAATGCAGAAGAAGTTAACAACCAGGCCGTATCTCCCGTATCAAATTCTGCCTTGTTTAAATCAGACAAGTCGATGGACGGAAATACAAGTCCCAATACTCCCAAAAGAACTAGAACAATGAGTGGAATAATTTTTTTCATTTGTTTAAACTGATTAGTGTTTTCAATATATTAATAAAATTGTTAAAAAAATACAAGAACAAAACAAAAACCTACTTTCCCTTATAATTTTTTCAAATATAAAGTCTTTTTGTTAAAAAAATACTATGCTATTTTATTTTTTATGATTTTTTTTACATAATTTCACAAAAACAAACACAAAAACCATAATTACCAATTAATTTTTAAACAAAAACCAATACAAAACAGACAAAACAAAAGAATTAAGCCTTAAAAAATCAAACAAATCAAACTTAA
>NZ_DKSP01000019.1:0-6339 GCF_002472745.1 Sphingobacterium sp. UBA7253
TACTTTTGTCGGAATATTCAAAATGAAAATATATCCTTTAAAAGACGGTGATTTCAGTGTAGATAAGAACAAAAATTTCACCTATCTAGAAGATACGGAAAACGATAAAAATTTAAAGATGGCGGTGCAGCCTTTTCTTATTGAAACAGCTGGCAATCTAGTGCTACTAGATGCAGAATTAGGCTGGATGGGAAACGGTATCCCAAAAATTCATAGCAACATGATAAAAGCAGGTTTCCAACCAAAAGATGTCAAGCTAGTTATGCTTTCTCATTTGCACAAAGATCACATTGACGGACTTGTGAATAGAGAGAAAAATGATTGGACGCTTAATTTTCCAAATGCCGAAGTCTATCTGCAAAAGCGTGAATATGATTTTGCGCTCTCAAAAGAAGGGAGTCCTTCTTTTGATTTGGATGTTTTGAAGTTCATTGTTGAGAATGCCAATATTGTCTGGATGGATTCTGATAAAGGAAGTATTACTTCAGAAATTGATTTCGAAGTGACTGGCGGACATACCCCTTATCATCAGGTTTTCTGGATTAAGGAAGATGGAGAAACCGCTTTTTATGGTGCAGACAATCTTCCTCAAATGGGATATCTAAACTATCAAATAGCATTTAAAACTGATTATGATGGCAAAAAAGCAATGGAAAAACGGATCATTTGGAAGCAAAGAGCACAAGAAGAACAATGGAAAATCCTGCTTTACCATGATATTGAAAATGAAATAATTAGACTTGGTAAATAGTTTCCTATTTCAAATCCTCACTCATCAACGTTAATTTTTTAGAAAAGACAATAAAAAAATCATCTGCATCGTTACCTGATATTTAAATCAACAAGTAGTTTTGCATCCCTATTAATTTCCTTTTTTTAAACAAAAAAGAAAATGGGATCGTGAGAAAAGAAAAAAGGAATCGGAAATTTGTCACAGCCTTTTGATCGTTTCATATTGCTTTCCAACTGGTTCAATATTCACGGATTTCAGAAAAGCTGTCATAGATTCACAGCTAATGTCTGTATTGATAATTTTTATAGCGTCAGTTTGCATAGTCTCTATTATATGCTGAAGCAATAGGGTACCAGCACCTTTTCTTCTGTGTTCTTTATTTACCGCCAGTTGTGTAATATCTCCTGATCCTGGCTCAAATACGCAATATCCAATCAGCTTATCCTCTGAAAAAACGCCTGTGCAAATAAAATTGTCGAAAGACCTACGAATTGATTCAATGCTATTTTGCCAGGATGGTTTAAAATCCCAAAAAGTTTCAATTTCAGTATATTCAAAAATATCTATTGGTTTTATATTAAAGGTTGAACTTTTGGCCAATAAAGTAATTGCCTCAATCTTTTGCTTAAAATAAAAGAACTTTCGGACCACAGTAAAGCCGATCTTTTTATAAACCGATACGGCACTTTTATTATGCTGCAGTACTTCCAGCAGATAATTATGGACTCCAGCCTTCTTCAGATAGGGAATCGAATAATTAAATACCGATGTGGCAAGTCCTTGTCCCTGATAATTTTTAAGAGTACCTGTCCCCGTATCATAAGCCGTTAAAACCTCATCGAAATCACCGATCCCGTTAAAGGTGAAAGATACGATAGCATCACCGTCAAAAACCCCAAAGGAAAGATCAGGCCTAAAACCGCGCCTCTTGAGCATAGCCAAGAGCTGACTTTTATCCAATTGCATTTCATATTCGGCAAAAGCTCTCTGAAATGCATAAAACAAAATTTCAGGATCTATTTTTTCCAGGGATCTAATTTCCATAATCAAAGTGGCCGACGGTAAAAATTGAAATGAAATATAAGACAATTTTTACAAACAGCTGCTTTTTAAGTAGAAATCTCCAAGCAGAAACCAGTTTAGACATTCTAAATTAATCCTGTAGTACGCAAACTTTACCTGTTTTCATAATAATCTGTACGACGGTAATAATGAATGGTCGAATTAGATTTTTTCATCCTATTATTGTAGTCTTTTCTAAACAAAAACGCGATGATTACAATGAATAAGAATAGTAATAAATAGACAAACAATATATCGTACAGCCAAGATCCCTGCAGATAAAAAGAATCGTCTGCAAGGCAAAACTTCTGCTGTTCAGTATTTTGTGGATTGTAAAACAATATGTATTCCTTATTAGTTATTATTCCATTTGCTCTATCCAGCAGTTCGGTTCGCATCTGCTCAAAACGTCGCTGGCTCACAATAGGTAAAAATGCATACTGCTTTTCCGCCTTATCTAATTTCCGCAAGTATAGCTGTCCATTGGCAGTATATCGGTATTCGACATTTAAATAGGCGTATTTTGTCTTGCCTCTATGTATTTTAGATTCGAAGTTTATGATAGCGGGCGCTGTTGCAATCCAGCTCGGATGCGTCCGCGCAAACTCTTTACGCTCCAAAGATGGACTTACAGAAAAAACGGAAATTATTAAAACATACACTGCTGCCAACAGAACAACAAACGCTATGCGATTGCCACTTCGCATTGTTATGCGCTTTCCATTCACATTATAGCGGACTTCATCCCGACCATCTCCTTTACCTAATTTGCTAAGGATTATTTTTTGCAAAGGGAAATAAAGCAGAGAAGAGCATACCAGCGCGTAAACAAAATAACGGTAACTGTTGCCCCAGAAAACGATGACAAAGATGAAGGCAGCAGCCACAGACCATTGAAGAAATTTGCCAATTGATTTCATAACCCTTTGTTCAGATGTAAGCACTAAGCATAGCAATAACTTTTTTAGTTTATTCCGTTGCAGCTCTCTATTATTCCAAAATAAAAATAAGGTATTCGACAATACCCATGGCCCTCTATTTAAAATCCGTGAGCAGAAAATTACGATTCGCTGAACAGTGGTAAATTTTGCATACCCACCTATTCTGAAAAAGGCGACTATCCTCACCCTTTTTATCATTCTGAAATTCTTTTTAAAATTACTCTTCTCAGTCTATCTTCATTCTGGTCTCCCCAATATCCAAGTGCGGAAATTACTGGGATCAGCGTCATTCCAAAATCTGTGAGTGAATATTCTACTTTTGGTGGTACAACAGGATAAATTTTCTTGCTGATAAGTTCATGGTCTTCCAGTTCTTTCAGCTGGGTATTTAAAACCGTCTAGAGGCATCTGGTATTTTATGCTGCAATTCACTGGGGCTTTTATGCCCCTTTAAATTGACAATGGCCTAAGAACTTATAATAAAACTTAAGTATACCTCATTTTATCGCATAATATATCGTCCTATATAAGACTCATATCGTCCTGAAAGGTCTAAATCAAAATATTTCTGTCCGTAAATCATGCATGAGAAGCAAGACAGTCTAATAATTAGTATCATCAAAAAAATAGTATTTATTGATTTTTTCACAGAGAACTGTTGCATTAAGATACAAATTAGTTATGTAAATTAGCTACTTAGTTATATAGAAATACAATGGGAATTTCCTGGGTTCGTAAGCTATTATTTATGTGTATTGTATCGATAAGTATGTTATCACAGAACAACATATGAAATTGAATAACATCCTTTTTAACGAATTTTAAACGATAGTCAGCGAATTGTAAACGGTTTACACTGCAAAAATTGATATTTTTACATTTGACAATTACCAATACTTCTTAAGCAATACGGCTAGTATATCGGAAAGCTGTTGAATAGCGTTGGCCGAAATATTAAACCAACACGCTCCAACAAAATTGACTTATGAAAAAATATATGTTATCAATTATTGTTTTACTGACTTTAGCCTCTTGTAAAGGACAAGAAAGTAAGACAGAAATTTTGGATAAACTAAAATATAATGCGGACAAGAGCAACTATGGTATCCAACCGACGTTTTATTATCCTACTGAAATCTCAATAAATGATTATCCTGTAGTCAAAGGGCTTGAATTCTTTGGAAACACAATTCCAAACTTTATTGACATTGCGATCAACAAAAATGGCGAACAAGAGTTAAAAATACTAATTGACTTATCCAATTATAAAAAGCAAGGAAATCCGATTTTAAAAATTCTATTAGTCAGGTCAGCCCAAGGAATATCAATCATTTCCAATGAATCAGATTTTCCCAAAGAAAATATTTTAGTAAATTATGAATTATCAGATGATGATATTACTCAAGAAAACATTAAAAGTGGTTACTTCTTGAAAACGATAAAGTTTAATGCCAAAATTCCTGTCGAACTATCTTCCTTAAATAAATCAGTTCAATTAAAGAATTCAACAGAACTACTTGACAACCTGTATAGTGCTCTTACCAACCTGACGAAAGATTTAAATGATAAAAATAGCAATAACGTTTTGGAAATTATCCAAAACGCAGAATTTGAGGTGGCACAATTACGAGGGATGAAAAAAGAATGGATATTAAAAGAAAGAGAAGCTCTTCTATCAAATACTTTTACATTGCTACCAAAGGATAGTTGCGACGTCAAAATTTATGGAAACGGAACAATGGCAACTCTTGTGAAAAAGAATTCAGAAATAATCAAACAATCGGCAATAACTTCAAAATTTACCAAAGGTTTCCCTAGCGGTAAAGTTGTTCAATTTTATAACTTTTATTACAACATACCGAAAGGAAAGGAAGAATTAGAATTAATAAGATTTGACGGTTATGCAATAACAAAATACAAAAAATAATAAACGCTATCGGCAGAAAAGCTGTTGTTTCAGGCTAGCTAAAGTGGAATCGCATGATCTCAATAGGTGAAATCTCCAATATCAGCTATCTCGTAGAAACATGATGAAAGCCATCAAATATTACTGACTGATTAGAGATACAATTCTACTTTTTTAGTATCTTAACAGTAAACTACCGACCAATGCCAAAAAAAATTATAAGAAATCTCCAGATAGGTGTAATGCTTTCTTTGATACTACTGATTGCGGGTTCTATAGCATCTTATATTAGCATACATAACCAGATGGAGAGCAGGAAAAGCCTCTTAAAAACGAAGGAGTCTATCAGTTTAATAAAAGATATTGTAAACACGCTGTTAAATGCCGAAACAGGCAATCGGGGATATCAGCTTACCGGCCGTGAAAATTTTCTTGAACCTTTCAATAAAAGCAGGAATGAATATCCGCTGCTTGTTGCTAACAAAGATAAATTTAATCTTAACGATAAACGCCAGATTAATATCCTTCATGAACTGCTGCATACCTCAGACAGGTTGATGAAAGAATATGTCTTGTTGATTGATAATCGTACTAAGGGAATAGTAATGACTCCAGAGGAACTTGTTCAAAACAAGATGGCCATGGATAAATGCCGAATGCTCGTTCAGGAATTTGTAAAACACGAGGAAGTTCAGCTTGCCCTAAAAAATGAAGATCTGAATAACTCCACCAAACGGACCGTTTTATTCATTATCTTTTCAGCGGTTGCGGCCATTGGCGTCACCATTTTCGTTTATATTCAACTAAAATCGGACATTATGCGCCGCGATAAGTTGGAAAAAGATCTGTTTTATACGAAGGAAATGCTCGAGGAAACAAGCGCGGTTGCCCAAGTGGGAGGCTGGGAAGTCAATATAAAGAGCGGAAAGCTCACCTGGTCTCAAAGTGTACGAGAAATTCATAAAACTAACATTAATTTCCAACCAACCTTTGAAAATGCCCTTGGATTTTACGAAGGAAAAAACAGAGAGAGAATAGAATTTCTATTCAACAGAGCAGTACAACAAGGGATCTCTTTTGATGAGGAGCTACAACTTCTGCGTAATGACGGTGTCACCATCTGGGTAAGAGTAAAAGGAATTCCCGAATTTGAAAATGAAGTTTGCCACAGGGTTTTTGGAATTATTCAGAACATTGATGCCTTCAAAAAAATGTTTCTGGAAGTTGCTCAGAAGGAAGCTATGATGCAGTCCTGTGCTACAGATGTTCCTATTCCTTTGGCGATGCTTGACAAAGCCCTTAACTACGTTGCCGTCAGCAGCAGATGGCGAGATGAATTTAGTATGAATAATGTCGACCTTATCGGCAATAACCTGTTTACAATATCGCCCAATATTCCCGAAGAAAGAAAAAAGATTTACAGGAATGCGCTTTTGGGAGAAACGTACATCGACGGGGATTTTGCACTAAAGGTGGAAGGAAAAGAAGAAATTCAACATTACGATCTTAAAGTCGGACCCTGGTATCTTACAAAAGATGAGGTTGGAGGTATAATTATTTCCATACAGAATATTACAAATGCCGTAAAAATAAACGAGGAACTGAAAAATGCCAAGGAAACTGCAGATATAGCCAGCAGGGCAAAATCCGAATTCCTGGCCAATATGAGTCATGAAATCCGCACGCCGATGAACGGC
>NZ_DKSP01000124.1:0-3230 GCF_002472745.1 Sphingobacterium sp. UBA7253
ATCTCATTGATACGTTCATTTTCAATACTCTTTGTACTATTTTTATAGTCCTGATAGGCCGAATCCAAGGTAAAATAAGCCCGTTCATAATCTCCTTTTAATGCGTGCGCTACTTGTAGATTCTGATAATAGAATAATTTATTTTGCTTGCCTTTATGTGTTTTGATAAACTGCAATCCAGCATTAAAATAATAGATCGCCGAGTCAACTTGATGATTATTCAAAAAATTTTTTGCCAAATTCGCATACGCATAGGCATTGAGTGCCTTGCTTGAAGATAAATAATTAAAATATTTTTGGGATGCCTCTACCGCTTTTCGACTATTCCCTATGCTAAAGAAATACTGCGCCTGTAAATTATACATGCGCATAATGATAGCAGAATCCGCCGTTTTATTTGCGTAATATTTGCTGCTATCCAGTGTTACTTTTAGCTTCTCAAAATCATGCAATTCAATATACTGCATAAATTTGATCTCCTGATACGCTTGCGCAACACGGGCATCGGATCTATTGGGATGATAATGATACCATGACTCGTTATCTTTGAGCGCCTGGTTATAGTCAGCTCGACGATAATTTGCATTAGCCAATAGATTGAAAAAAAGAAAGCTAAACCTACTCTTATTTTCTAACGCATATTCTTTAGCATCAATAATTTGTTCCATGATGCCAATAGTAGTCACATCATTAAAACTAAAATTAGCCCTTATTTTAAAGTAATCCTTCAGAACAAGCAAATCTGGAGACAGTTTTCTCCCATCAAGGTTTTTCAGCGCGATTTCTATTGAATCTATGTTATCGTCCAACAAATAGTTGTAGGCCAAAAAAATCCAATTATAACCAGAATTATTAAAATACTTATCCTGAGCAAACTCCGCTTTCTTCTTTGCTATAATAGATTGATCCCTAAAATCTTGTAAAGCGAGAAATTTTAATAACGTATCCTGATAGGTTAAATCAAGTGAGTTATCTTCGATATGCGTATTATTTTTAGACGCCTGCTGGCCACTTTGATGACAAGAGAGTAACTGTGCCATGAGCACGAGAGATAAAAAACAAAAAGTAAATCTTGTCAAATTTCGTATCATCAGAATATAACTATCTGTTTAAATTTACATGAAGGTGCCTATATTTTTCCATAACCTCGTTCATTAACTATGATAAGCTTTCACAGGATAAGCAGCTATTAAAGAAATATGCAAGGTACTGTCCATATCATGTTCTCAATTGCCGAATATCGGAATATTATCAAAAAAACAAGATATACTTTCATAAGTATTTAACCCGGCTGATACTTATGCTAATATTCTTCTCCAATAAAAACACCGGTCGCAACCATTGAACTCGCTTATAGGTAATTTCGTTTTACTACCTACGAACATACAAATTGGTCAAACAACGAAAACTTCATAGTTAATAATCGCAGTATATGACTCAATATTTGCATCAATAAAGAGAATTTCGTGTTTTTTCATCAAAGTGTGTAACGAAATATCCCGACCGTACCTATACTATGGAGCATCACGCTAAAACGTCATATGGTAAATAATCTAATCTTAACTTACATAAACTGGAATATAAATAGTGATATCTTTGTTATTCCAATTATTGAACACCCTATTCGCTGGTACGGACTATTTTGGTTATTGGGCATTGTATTATGCTATAAGATACTAGATTCATTATTTAAGAAAGAAGGTCGGCCAACCGAGTTCTTAGATCAGCTAACCATTTATATCGTTTTAGGTACTATTATTGGTGCTAGATTGGGGCACGTATTATTTTACGACCCCAGTTATTACCTGGATCATCCCTTAAAAATAATGGCCATTTGGGAAGGTGGGCTGGCAAGCCATGGCGGAGGTATAGGTATCCTGACTGCAATCTATTTATTTGCAAAAAAACAGCAGCTTCCTTTTCTTTGGGTTGCAGATCGGGTTGCTTTGGTCGTCCCTATAGCGGGGGCTTGCATTCGCCTGGGCAACTTAATGAACTCTGAAATGATTGGAACAGCAAGTAGTTTACCTTGGGCCTTTGTGTTTACCCGTATCGACACGATACCCCGGCATCCGGCACAGCTTTATGAAGCATTATTTTGTCTCCTATTATTCGTATTGTTATATCGTTTGTGGAAAGAAAAAGAGCTTCAACGTAACAATGGAAACTATTTTGCCTTACTATTGGTTTTGCTGTTTTCGTTCCGGTTTTTGGATGAGTTTTTGAAAATCAATCAGGAGCATTTTGAAGACTCCCTATTCATCAATATGGGACAGCTTCTTAGCATACCATTTATTATTATTGGAGCTGGTCTATTTATTTTCAACCGTTTTCAAGAAAGAATACCAAAACTAAAGTAAGGGGATGCGCAGTACTTCCAAAAATCATCACCTATGCCATGGTCATCAGGAACAGAAATTTTATCATGATTTTTTTAATAAGCCATGTTGAAAAGCATATTTTACTAATTCCGCAGTGTTCTTCACCCTTGTTTTATCAATCAAGTTCTGCCGATATCCTTCAACAGTACGCTTACTCAAAAAGATTTTATCTGCAATTTCTAGATTTGTAAACCCGTCCGCGATCAATTCCAATACGTCTAGCTCGCGTTCACTTATTTCCAAATCTAGGATAGTATTCGAGCCAGCATCCGTATAAACCTGACCCGAAGAAACTTGTTCAAGTAAGGCTAAGCTAATTTCTTCACTCATATACCGCCCGCCCTGAGCGACATGCTTTAATCCAAAAAGTAATTCATTATAACCTACATTTTTCAACAGGTAGCCTGAAAGACCATGCTCAAACCCTTCAACCACATAATGAATTTGACTAAGCATGGATAATATCACAACTTTGACCAGCGGATATTTTTGACTGATGCTTTTTAAGAGCTCCATCCCGTCCATATGCTCCATACTTATATCAGTTAAGACAATATCGGGAGCTAGACCATTCGCCAATTTAGACAGGGCTTCCGTACCATCAGATGCCTCGCCTATCACTGCAAATTCTCCATCGGATTCTAAAAGTAGTTTAATACCATTACGTACGACCATGTGATCTTCAACCAATAGTATTTTAACCATATTCATCTTCTTTAGCATTTAAATATAAACTTTCAATTCTATTTTCTTCCAACCATATACGACAATGATGGTGTATTGTATTTTCCGATTTGGAATAAAAAAGAAACAGACTGCATAAACAAAATAAATTTACATTTAATTTTC
>NZ_DKSP01000104.1:0-20439 GCF_002472745.1 Sphingobacterium sp. UBA7253
AGGGATATTTTGAAGTAATCTTTTCTGTTGTAAGGTGATTTTAAAGGACAATGCTCACGTGAAAATACGTTAAAATGAGAAATTTGTTCGGACGAGGAGCCAATTGGGTAATTGGATTCTCGAAATACCCGTTGATAGAAATCAATAATATTTTCGGAAGTTGTCATGATGCAAAGTTATAAAAATCAAACATTTCATGTTGGATACTATTTCTCTTAGTCGGTCATTGATTCGTAAAATATGAATTGGAACAAAAAGAAAGGTCCCATCACCTCGTCAGCCATGACTAGCCCGAGTGATGAGACCTTATAAAAGGAAGCGATTATTAGGATCTCGATTTTAAAAATTCCTTGACAAATTCATCGTCGTTTAAGCCTGGGTAGTCTTTATATACACGATCAATTTCTTCTCGCTGTCCGATGGATAGATTTTCGTCGGGGTTTAGACACCAGATACCCTTCATCAGACCTTGTCTGCGGAGCACCTCATGTAAGCCTGGTATACAGCCATGGAATGCATTTGCTGGGTCAAAAAAAGCTGCATTACTGTCTGTTACAGCAATCGCTTTGCTTAGGAGATGACTCGCATGGAGGTTATTGGGGTTCTGTTTGTATGTTTTTATTTCCTGAAGGAGTTCAACAGCTTTTGCCGTCCAAACAGCCCAGTGGCCTAATAGTCCACCTTTAAATTCTATGGCGACGTTTTCTCCCGCTACAGGGAAATTATACACGCTCATCAGATCGTTGACAATATTGTCATCATTGCCCGTGTACATGGCAATTTGATTTCGCCGGCTGGAGTTGGCTATAGCACGCATAACGTCTAATGTCTGGTAGCGGTTGAACGACGCACATTTGATAGCGACGACGTTGTCGATTTCGGCAAACTGCTGCCAAAAGGAATAGGAGAAAATACGGCCACCAACGGCGGGTTGAAGATAGAATCCAAAGACAGGAATAATGGCTGCTATTGCTCTGACTCGATCTAATATGGCATTTTCCGTCCAGCTCTGCAGGCCGCCCATACTCAAAAGCCCGATATCATAACCGTATTTAAGTGCAGTCGTTGCCTCCTGTTCAGCTTGATCTGTGGCACCGCAGATGCCTGCAATTTTGATAAATGGTCGTTGGAGTTCCGCTTTCTCGACTTCTTCGCTAGCCCATCTCAATACAGTTTCAAAAAGGTTGATCTCGGGGTCACGGATTTCGAATTGGGTTGAATGTACAGCTACGGCGATTCCACCGGCTCCACTGGCTATGTAATATTGAGTCAGGAGCCGTTGATGTGCCTCGTCAATGCTGCGGTCCTCATTTAAGGCAAGGGGGTGTGCCGGAATTACCGTCCCTTCCCAAAGCAACTGTTGTAATTTGTTGTCTAAAGTGTTCATTAGAATTTTCCTTTTCGTTCTTGAAAATGCGTGTCCTTATTCCATAGTTCGCCGCCTTGGGTCAACCATTTGGCTGTAATGTCTATCGCTTCGCGTATGGTTGTTTTCGGATAGCCAAACAAACGATGGCATTCGGAGGCATTGTTTAGTAAAGCGGTTCCGGCGGGTTCATTTACAAATATCGGCCTGGTGTTGAAATGCTCGGCAAACCGCTCTGCGATCC
This sequence comes from Sphingobacterium sp. UBA7253, assembly GCF_002472745.1. Classification (NCBI taxonomy): domain Bacteria; kingdom Pseudomonadati; phylum Bacteroidota; class Sphingobacteriia; order Sphingobacteriales; family Sphingobacteriaceae; genus Sphingobacterium; species Sphingobacterium sp. UBA7253. The sequence goes on from NZ_DKSP01000104.1 coordinate 1,611, forward strand.
ATCGTGTAGAAAGGATTTCAGGTCCCGTGACATTCAGTATTTTGGCTGGAGACTGACAGTGCAGTAATGATCTTAAGGCAATTTCGTTGGCATCTCCCTGCCAGATGACGTTGACGTTTTCGGTTGTCAAATCTATCGGGAGCTGCCCTTTGACCGATTTGGCAATTTCTACGAGCACACCGTAGCGAAAATCCACCGCATAATTCAATCGGTAGATCAGGATAGGTGTACCGTTTTTCTTCGAAAAATACTCGAATATACGCTCTCTCCCCAAACAGGATTGCGCGTATTCGCCGACAGGCTCCGGAGTTCTTTCCTCAGAAACGCCGGCATTGCTTATTGGTACAAATGGAAGTACGTTACCCGAAGAAAAAGCAACAATGTTGGAATCTTGAAAATGAGAAGCCACCATTCCGGGAAGATAGGTATTCATCGCCCAGGTAAAATCTTCATTTCCCGTGGTGCCGAATTTATGTCCTGCGAGGTAAATGACATTCGGGACCTGCGGGATCTTTTTGAGTTCTTCCTCATTCAGTAGGTCGCAGGCGATTGTCTTTATGCCTAGATCCTCCAGTTCCTGCTGAAGTTCTTTGGTTGAAAAACGCGAAACACCAATGACCTTTTTGTCTATTCCTGCAGCTTGAATGGCCCGCATGGCTAGCTTTGCCATGCTTGGCCCCATTTTTCCGCCAATACCTAGGAAAAGGATATCACCTTGTATCTTTTTTATATCTTCAATTAGATCTAATGATGGTGCAAGCAGCTGCTGTTCCAATTCCGCTAAATTGTTATGGTCCATGTCTGAATTATTTGATTAAATTATAGAGATTACTAAATGCAAGAAAAACGAGTAATATAAGTCCGAGTATAGCCCATAACCGCGTTAAGGGGCTGTTTCTGAGCGCGCCCATAATTTCTTTGTCGTTTGCGATCAGAAAGAGGATAATACCGATAAAGGGGACTAAAAAAATGGTGATGCTTTGCGCAAAAACAATAAGCTCCAAGGGAAGATTTCCGAAGATAAGCGCGATGGCAGATCCAAAAATCATGACCAAAGAAATAAAGAGTTTCACTTTAGGGTGATTGAGATCGTTGCCGAAGCCAAAGGTGTCGCCCAGTAAGGATCCGCCTAATACGGCATTGCCGATCAAGGAGGAAAAGGAGGCACCGAAGAGACCGATAAAAAAGAGGTGTGAAGCATAGGTTCCCAAAAGCGGTTCCAGTGCACGGCCCATCTCAGCGGCAGAATTTAACTTGATCCCTTGGGGATGAAGCGTATTTGCCGCACAGACCATGACGGCTGCACTCATGATGCCAAGAATAATAATACCTATTCGGCTACCGATTATCTGTCGTTCAGTACGCTGTTTGTTGGTCGATAATTTTCTTCTTGATTGAACAAGATAACTTTGATAAAATGCACCCACAATCGAAAAGCAAGAAGCCGTAAAAGCAATTATTAAGCCTACTGATGAAGGAGGGATGCTGGGAATAAAACCTGAGAAAAAGTCCTGTGCGGGTGTCTTTATCATAATCGCGGTGGAAAGAAAGGCAAATAACATCAGGATGATAAGTCCAAGCATAAGCTTTTCCAATAGCGCGTAGAAAGACTTGAAGAACAACAGTAGGATACCGATTACATTAAAAACGATGATCCATATTTTGGGGTTTGTCCCCGTGGCTTCCGAAACGGAAATAGAGACACCTGTCGCATTCCCCGATTGAAAACAGGTTGCAACGAGGAAGATTCCGAGGCCAATGATGATGGACGTTGTTTTACCAAATTTCTGGCGAATTAAAACAAGTAAAGATTCGTCTCTCGCGATACCGATACGTGCCGCCATATTGGTGAAAACCATCATAAAAAAGATGGCGACGACGACAACCCATAATAGAGAGAAGCCATAGTCTGCACCCATTTTTGATGTGATGGTCATTTTGCTGGGCCCGAAAACCAGGGCGGCGGTAATGATGCCGGGACCCAAGATGGATAGCCAACTTTTCAATAAAGAGGGTTTTGGCTCGAGGTTATTTTCCATGAGATTTATCGTAATGAGGTTAAATGCTGTTGATTGATTTTAGGGGCAGAATTTCCAAAGTGTGTGCGAATATAATTGGTGATTTCAATGACCTCTTCATTTTTCAAGAATGAAAAAGATGGCATTGCACTTTCGTATTTGACGTTGTTTATTGTTTTGTCTTTCAGTCCATGGAGGATAACCTGCAATAGCGGTGCTGGGTCGCCTTTGACAAGAGATGAATTGGCTAATGGAGGAAAGGTATTTGTAAGTCCTTTTCCATCTGCTTTATGGCAGGATGCGCAATAGGCTTCGTATAATGCCTGACCACTTTTGGCAGGGGAGTTGGCCGTGTTGGCTGCAAGGGGTTTAATCATTGGTGCAGAGGCTTTATCGGTAATACGGAGGCGGTAGATCACATCGTCATCGGGTTTTGGAAACCCCTTTTGCGGATTCCAGTCACGGTTGCTTGAACAGAAATAAATGTCTCCATTGGGTAAGGCCAATACGGACCTTAGCCGGCCAAGTTGATCTTTGAATAGGATTTTCTCATCGACGATCTGTTGACCATCGGCGGATAATTTTAGGATACGTAAAGACTGATTTTTTAAAGTCGAAAGCAATAGACTATGTTGCCATTCAGGGATAACATTAGAACCGTAATACGCCATTCCGGATGGTGCAACGACTGGGGTCCACGATTTAATGGGCTCCTGTCTTGGGCAGTTTTTGGCAATAGCTTTTTCCTTTTCCGTGTCAATCATTCCTTCAATCTGCGGCCAGCCATAATTTTTTAGAGGTTGGATCAGGTTGATTTCGTCCTCGATGGCATCGCCATGTTCGGAGGTGTAAATTAAGCCTTTTGGATCATGGGTAAGTCCCTGCATGTTCCGAAATCCCCATGCATAGACATAGCTATTTGCAATTGGATTGTCTTTTGGGATGCTCCCGTCGAGATTGAGGCGTAAGATTTTGCCATTTAATGAGGTGCTGTCTTGTGCAAAGGTATCACTTGCGGCATCTCCTGTAGCCCAATACACTTTTTTGTCTGTCGAAACAATAACCCTGGAACCGTTGTGTCCCGTGTTTCCAGGAATCTGTAAAAGCAATTTTGGGTTTGACAACGTGCCTGTCGTATTATAATCGTAACGATATAAATTAGAGAAAATGAGACTGTCCTTTTTGCTGGTGTAAGAAAGGTAAAGATAGGCCTGTTGCTGTTCGGGTTGATACAGCGCCATTCCCAATAGTCCCAACGTGCGCTGGTGGTAAACGTCGGTGAGGCTGTCCACCAAAGTAACAGCTTTTGTTTTTGTATCCAGTCTTCGTATACTTCCTCCGATTTCAGAAAACAGAATGGCATCGTTGATCCGGTCATATTGTAAATCCCATGGCACATGGAGTTTTGTAGCTTCTTTTGATAGCGATAGTATGCTGTGCTCCAGTTGGATGTTATTTATTGGCTTACTTTCTCTTTCCGTCTCGGAAGAACAGGAGGATAGTAGCGGGACCAGCGATACAAGCCAAATATAGGTTTGTTTTTTCATATAGGATCTACGGTTATTCCTTTGATTTATTTGGTTAGTCAAATGTAGTTGAATAAAAATAAATATACAAAAAATAAGTAAAATTGTATACAAAAATATTTTATCAGCCTAAAGTAAATACGATTTAGTTTATAATTACACAGCTAAAAGAGCGGTGTTTTGGAATTGTCACGAATGTGTTAGCCACCCTATTTTTGTAAAAAAGTAAAAAAAATATTGAATTGTATACAAAAAATATATATTATTGTATTCACTATGATAATTAAGGAAATGCAATTTAGACCATATTAGGGTCGAGTATTATGTTTCCTGAAAAAATACCAATAAACTAAAGAGCTTATAAATCATTTATTTAACCACTTTAACCTGAGTATTCATGATACTAAAGCAGATTAAAATCCGGGATGTAATAAACAGGAGTTGCCTTTTGGTGGGGCTACCTTTTATTTCGATGGCTGCATTGGCAAATGTACCTTCTTCCCTTAACAATGGAAAGATTCCGATCTCGGATGTTTTAAACCCTTCGTCGGGTTTAGCTAAATTTCAGCAGCAGCTTGTCGGGCAGGTGCTGGACGCCAAAGGGCAGCCACTGTCCGGTGTAGAAGTGCGTAACCTTAAAAATGCAACTGTTACCGTTACGGATCAAGAAGGTCGTTTTAAATTAACGGGGTCCGTTTCAGATCAGATTCAATTTCGGTTAATCGGTTTTAATACAAAAGTGGTGTCGGGGAAAGATGTGCAGGCTTTGGTGCTTGATGCGAGCGAAAATGCACTGGATGAGGTTGTTGTGGTGGGGTATGGTAAGCAGAAAAAAGGCAACTTGACCGGTGCTGTGGCCAGTGTTAATTTTGATCAATCGACCTCGAGTCGGGGTCTTTCCAATGCCTCGCAGGCATTGCAAGGTGTTATTCCTGGTTTGGCCGTAAGTCAAAACTCCGGAATGGCCGGAAATAATGCAGCGGATCTTTTGATCCGGGGATTGGGGACGGTCAACAGTGCTGGACCGCTGATCGTGGTCGATGGAATGCCCGATGTCAATATGAACCGTGTAAATGTGAATGATATTGAAAGTGTGACCGTACTAAAAGATGCTTCTTCCGCTGCAGTATACGGTTCCAGAGCGGCCAATGGGGTTGTATTGATCACGACAAAGTCTGGTAAAAGAAACAGTAGGACGGCTATTTCCTTTAGTGCCAACAAATCGCTGGTGAAACCTACCCGCTCTTTTGATTTTGTCAATAATTATGCGAAAGCAATGACGGCTACTCAAAGGGCACAAGCCTATAATACGGCCGCATCTGCATTCAATTTTAAGAATGGAACCATCGACGAATGGTTGGCTTTAAGTATGATCGACCCAAGATTATATCCAAGTACCGATTGGTGGGATGTTATTCTCCGCAATGGTCAAAGTGGGAATTATAATGTTTCCATTAATGGAGGAACTGAAAATAATAATTACTATTTGTCTGTCGGTATGCTGGATGAGAAGGGGATACAGATCAATAATGATTTTAAACGTTATAACGCTGCATTTAACTTCGAAACAAAAGTAACCAATACCATCGGTGCTGGGGTGCGGTTCTCCGGAAACTGGTCCGATTACCGTTATAACTACGAAGACGGTATGACTGCCAACTCGACAAGTGGGATGGATCTGTTTACCTCACCAGCAGGTATATTGCCTTATGATCCTATTACCGGTTTTTATGGCGGTGCAATGTCTTACAATGAAAGTCCGCAGGCCAATAATATTTATGCAGATTACATGACGCGCAACCAAAACCACATGAATCAAAAGCAGGCTTTGGTGAATGGTTATTTAAACTGGAAGCCATTTAAAGGATTTGAGGCTAAAGTGGATTATGCCCTAAATTATGATACGCGTTTTCAATGGAAGGCAGATATGCCGACAAAATTATATAACATCCGGACGGGATTGTCTATCCGGGATCTTGTACCGACAAATGATGGGATATATAATACAGACCGGAACAATTACAAAACCCAGCTGAATTTTAAATTGAGTTACGATCATAAGTTTGGCGCTAACCATGATTTCTCTGCTTTGGCCGTGTATTCAGAAGAATATTGGAATAATCGTGTTTTAGCAGGTAGTCGCTTAGATCGTTTGCACCCTAGTCTACATGAAATTGATGGCGCTTCTGAAGACGTGCAAAATGTGTCGGGATCATCATCGGCAGAAGGTTTGCGTTCTTATATTGGACGATTAAATTATACGGCCTTCGGAAAGTATATGTTTGAAGGGAACTTCCGGGTAGATGGTTCTTCACGTTTCTTGCCGGGTGATCAATATGGTTTTTTTCCGTCTGCGGCAGTGGGCTGGCGGATCTCAGACGAGGTATTTATGTCGGCATTTAAGGAAAAGATCAGGATGAGTTCGGCCAAATTTAGAGCTTCTTATGGTTCTTTGGGAAATAATAGTGGTGTCGGATTGTATGAGCAGAAGCAATCTTTGGTCTCTAGTCCTTATTATTTGATTGACAATAGTACAGGAACAGGGTCTGTTGTCAAAGGGTTGATCAATAAGAAACTGATCAACTATGACCTTACTTGGGAAAAGACACGCGTGTTTAATTTGGGTTTGGATCTTGGATTCTTTAAAAATAAACTGACTGCGGAGCTGGATTATTACGAAAGAAAGACGATCGGTATGAACAGGCCTTCGGATGTATCTATGCATCTGACGGGTTTATTCACTGCCCCCCGACGTAATATTGGTGATATGATGAATAAAGGGCTGGAAGCAAATGTTACCTGGAATGACCGAAAGGGAGATGTGGGTTACATGTTGAACTTTAATGTTGGGTATAACAAGAACAAGCTGCTGTCTTGGAATGAGCAGTTGCAAAGAGGTTCGGTATTTATTGATATGCCTTATAATTTTATCTATGCTTTCGAATCGTTGGGCATTGCTCAGTCTTGGGAGGATGTCTATAATGCTGTTCCTCAGGGCGCTTCTCCAGGAGATATTTTGTTGAAAGATGTCAATGGTGATGGCAAATTGGATGCGAATGACCGTGTGGCATATCCAGCTTATCAACTGGGTAGGCCAAAGGTGAATTACGGATTTAGAGGTTCGGTAGACTACAAAGGTTTTGATTTTTCTTTCCTGTTGCAGGCTGCCACAGGAAGAAAGGAATTTTGGATGAACAAAGCGAATTCGAACTTTTTAGGAACGGCAAATCAGGCTATTACTGAGGACCAGTGGAATAATATGTGGAGCCTGGACAATCGCGATGCTGATTATCCTAAGCTGCTTCCAAGTACATTAGGATCAACGAGTCCAAATGCGTATTTGAGCACATTTTGGCTGCAAAACATGTCTTATTTAAGGGTGAAAAATCTGCAGCTTGGCTATACTTTTAAGAAAGAATTACTGATGAAGCTGGGTATTCAGAAGTTGCGTGTATTTGGTTCGGTAGATAATTTAGCGGTATTGACGAGCTTTAAAGGCTTAGATCCGGAGAAAAGTACCTATACCAATGATGCTTATCCGATGACGAAGAGTTTTGTGGTTGGACTGAATGTAGACTTATAATATTTGAACTTATGAAATCGATATATAACATATTGTTTATTTCTTCTTTGCTGCTTCTTGGTTTGTCCGCGTGCCGCAAAGATTTGTTGAATCAGAATCCAACAACAACGCCAAGCTCCGAAACGTTCTGGGTGGACGAAAATGACGCACTTGCTGCGTTAATGGCGAACTATTCCATATTTAGGCCTTGTTTTGATCGCGACTATCATTTTGATGGGCATGGAGATTTCCTTAAAATGTACAATACTGGAGCGGCGCCTATTTCATTAACGGTCAATAGTCCGATGAATTATGGCTCCGGTGCATCGGCAATGTATAGAGCATTGTATGGATCTATATTCAGTTCTAACTTTGTGATCGAAAATACCAATGCGCGTTTGTTGCCCGTAGCAAAAACTGATGCTGTAAAACAAACCCTGGAAACTATCGTGGCGGAGGCAAAGTTGTTGCGCGCCATTGCATACTTTAGATTGATTTCCCTATGGGGTGATGTGCCTTATTTTTATAAATCGGCGCCAGCTCCCATAGAGGCTGATACGGTGCGGAGAATGCCTATTGCACAGCTGAAGGATTCTATTATGGCTGATTTGAACTATGCGGTGGACAAATTGCCCAACAAGGGGTCTGCAATTGGCCGTGCCGGTAAGCCTGCTGCATTGGCGTTTCGTGGTAAGTTTCAATTGTATTGGGGTTCGTGGAAGAAAAATGGATGGCCTGAATTGGATGGATTTGTACAATCTGCTGCAGAGGCTAAAACGGCATATACTGCGGCCGCTGCGGATTTTAAACGTGTGATCAATGATTTTGGAATCAAAATGTTTAGAAATGGTGATCCAGGTCAATGGGGTGAATTGGGGAAGGCTGATGTGCTCCCAAATTATTACTATATGTTTATACCTTCTACGGGCAACTTGAGCCAAGATGAGGAAATGGTCATGGTACTGACGCATGGTGGTGTGGGAACAAAACAAAGTGAGGAATACCAGCGGGTATGGACGGGGCCATTGGTGTCTTTAGGGCAGAATCAAGCGATTCCGCGCTATGAATTGGCTGACCGTTATCAATCTACCATTACGGGAGATTTCTTGCCAAAGATGGTTCAGCTAGATCCAGTGAAAAATCCTGCAGCACGTACTACGGCAAATTCAGCGGTGAACCCTGAATCGTACCGAAATCGCGATTATCGCATGAAAGCGACTTTGTTGTGGGATTACGAATTGATTATGAGTATGAGCCCTACGGAGACCACAGGTTATATTCCCTTTGTCTACAAAACTTGGGGAGCTGCGGTGACAGTTAACGGTGTCTCCTACAAAACTTCCTTTACCGATAATACCACAAATCTCTCGGGATTACAATCGCGTAAATTTGTGCGCAATTATGGTGGTGTGGCGCGTAGTGATGGAAATTACAATTGGCCTTTGATGCGCATTGCTGACGTATACCTGATGTATGCTGAAGCAACCAATGAGATTGGTGGTCCACAGGCGGATGCAATTGATTTGGTTAATAAGGTCAGGCGTCGTGGTAACCTACCTGCGCTTGCTGGAGCTAAAACCTCGTCTCGTGATGCATTTTTTGATGCCATAGAGCAGGAAAGAATTGTTGAGTTGTTTGGCGAAGGACAGCGTGCGTTTGACTTGAGGAGATGGCGTAAACTGGAAACGGTGTTTGGCAAACCTTATGGTGATGGAAAATGGTTCCAGGATAGTTTTGGAAATAATTGGGAACGCTTTTTCTTCAATGAGTCTGAATTGACTTATCAAAAGTGTTATATCTATCAAATTCCGGAAACAGAACGTTCGCGGAATCCGAATTTAACACAAAATATACCTTGGAAATAATATGGTAACACTTGACTGTAATAAAATGAAATATACATTATTTTTAATCGGTATGCTGTTCGTTAGCTTGTCCGGTTGTAAGGATGATTATCCAATGGATGAGGATGGTTTGTTGATCACGACCAGGTCGGAATGTTATGTCAGTAGTTTTGAACTGTTGGGCGCCGATTTTCAGACGGTACGTACAAAAGCTGCGTTGGTGGATACCGTTGAGCAAACCATAAAAGTGGAGGTGCTCTTTGGTACGGATTTGAAAAATCTATACCCACAGTTTTCATTGGTCACCGATGCGGTGTTGGATCCTAAGATTTTAGGAAAACAAGATTTTTCCAATTTGGATACGCCACGTGAATGGACTGTCGTGTCTGGAAATAGAAAGGTTCGTAAGACGTATAAAGTTTATTTGACAGTACAAAAATAAGTAAGCTGATGAAAACAAATTATTTAAAAATAGGGCTGTTGTCCATCGGATTTGGGCTCTTGTTGTTCGGTTCTTGTAAAGAAGAAGCTTATGAAATTCCAACAGCAAAAGATGGTTTGCAAAACGATATTATTAAGCGCTCTTTAGGGCCAAATGTGGTTGGGGCTACCATAGATTTTGCTTATGCTGCGGCGATTTTGCCAGATCAGGGGAAACTTACATCAATTTCTGTAGAAGCCAGTATTGCGGGTGATGAGGGTACTGTACTTGAAAACAAATCGTACTACACCAGTAGTACGGGGGCAGATATAGGTGTTGTTGTTGGCGACCCTGCTACAGTAAATGGGAATAACATGGAGGTGAAATTTACAAAAGATACCTCCGCTTCAACGCTGCGTTATAGCTACAAAATACCGGCAGCAGCAAAACGTAAATCGGTCACTTTTACGTTTAGGGCGAGGTCCAGTAATGGGCAGGAAATTGCCTTGAAGACCGAAGCTTATGCGATTCGTAATATGGATATGGCCTTGGACCTGATCGGGAAAGACGGCGCGGCCTGCTTTTTTTCTGTGGCTGACTTAAAATGGTATACTGCTACCGAAGCGGCAGCAAACCCGGATAAGATCGATTTGATCTATTTGTATCGGGCGTTGCCAACGGTGACTTACGCACATTCTTTGGTTGCTCCCACGACGGATGCCAGTTATTTGCCGAGCTTCACCTTACCTGTGGGTCTGACAAATAAAACGAAGATCGTGAAGGCTTGGACGGTGCGCGATCAACAATTGGCGCGATTGCAATACAGTGTATTTGTGGACGATGTGGATTTGAAAGATAAATCGTTCGTAGATGCGCCAGATTTTGCGATTAATTTAAAAGCTGAATCGGGAATATGGCTGCAAACGGCTGATGGTAAATACAATGCTTATGTATTTGTCAATAGCGTCAATAATACCACGAAAGAAATGAAGATCAGTGTAAAAAGGTTGCAAGTAAAATAAAGATATGGGTGCAAGGATATGGCTAAAAGTTAAAGGTACTTTTTTGGGGATCGCTTTTATGGCGATCCTTGGAACGTCCTATGGGCAGCAGGCAAAGGTTACTTCGATAAAAGGAAATGGACAGCGCCTGCAGGTGCAGGTGGATGTTCCGACGGCTGGTGTCTATACCTTGGTTTCTGAAGGTGAGGTTACCGATTTGGATAAAATTAAGGCGGCAGATAAAACAGGTATGATGACGCTGTATGCGATGATTGATGTTCGTGCTGCACGATCGACCAAACGGATCGTATTTGACAGCTTTAAAGGTGCGAAGCAAGATCTTGGTAAATTTTATTTTGAGAAAGGGAAGCAGACGGTCGGTATGCAATTGCCAGCTTATTTTAAGATTAAAGCTGTTTCAATCAATGTATTTGTACCTCCGGTTGCGCCAGCTGCAGCAGAAAATTATAAACCAAAGATTGTTCCTCCTGCAGGTCACCCGAGGCTATGGGTTAACAAAGAATCATTGCCGGTCGTTAAGGGGCGGTTGGAAGAAGCGGAGCATCTCGAAGCTTGGGGGAAAGTGAAAACACTTGCGCAACAACCTGTTCAATTTATTTTTGATCCGAATAAGGAAATGTTTTACGATGAAAAGCTCGAGCGTGCTATTGAATCAAAAGCGTTTTATTACCTCATGTCCGGTGACGAAAAAATAGGCAGGGAAGCGGTCAGGCTGGCCGATCAATACTTGACAATGTTGGAGTTCGGGAATGTTTCCTATGGTGATATTACACGCGAGTTGGGACGTGCAATTTATACGGGTGCACTGGTGTATGACTGGTGCTACGCATTATTGGATGTGCACGTTAAGACCAGTTTACATAAAAATATGATGCGTCTGGCGCAAGATATGGAAATTGGCTGGCCTCCCTTTTTTGGTATCGAAAGTATTATCAATGGGCATGGCAATGAGGCGCAGGTGTCGCGCGATCTGCTGGCAATGAGTATTGCTTTATATGACGAGGATCCGGTACCTTACAAGTATACTTCGTATTCTATTTTGGAAGAGTTGGTGCCCATGCGCAAGTTTGAGTATCAGTCTCCGCGCCATAATCAAGGTGTTGATTACGGTGGCTATCGCTTTGGATGGGAAATGCATGGAGCCTGGTTGTATTATCGCATGCTCGGTTATCCGGTTTTTGACGATAATATCAAGAATATGCCCTATTATTGGCTGTATATGCGCACGCCTGACGGAAAAATGTTACGCGACGGCGATATGTTCAATGTAAAGTACAACAGCAGTGCTGATTTTTATTGGAAAAATCCACAGACCATGCTGCTTTGTTATGCCTATTCAGGCAATCCGGTAATTAAGGCTGAGTTTGTCAAGCAGGGCGGTTTGCCCGACAATCCAATCTTGTTTCTCCTCTTGGATGATCCAAAATTGAAGCCTGATTTTGATCGCGAGAAAATGCCGTTGACGAAAGATTTTGGACCTATTTTAGGGTCTATGGTTGCCCGGACAGGCTGGAGCGAAGAGAACGGAAGTTCCGACGTAGTTGCAGAAATTAAGGGGGGCGGTTATCATTTCGGCAATCATCAGCATGCCGATGCAGGTGCACTGCAGATTTATTATCATGGTATTCAGGTTGGTGATCTTGGGCTGTATCTTTCGTATGGTTCCCCTTATGATTTTAACTTTAATAAGCGGTCGGTTGCACACAGTATGCTGTTGGTGCGTGATCCTGCGGAACCGCTTTTATTCAGGACCAAAACAAACGATGGTGGGACTCGGTTTAGCCAGCGTTTTCCGCGCACGGTTGACGAGGTGTTAAATGATTCCTGGTATCATACCGGAGAGATCAGGGCTTCCGCATTTGGTAACGATCCCATTGAGCCGAGCTATAGCTATTTCAATATGGATCTAACAGCGGCATATACTGCTAAAGTAAAATCCTATGCGAAAAGTTTTCTGTTTTTGAATTTGAAAAGAAAGGATGTGCCTGCTGTCATTGTCTTATTGGATGAGCTTAAGACCAATGATAAGAAATTCGAACCCTATTGGCAGATCAATACGCTTGAAAAGCCTGTACGAAGTGAAACAGGTTTTGTGTTGACCAGTAAATTTAAAAACGCAGCCGGTTCTACTTATGTTGATTTGCTGAAGCCTCGGTTAAAAGAGTGTGCGGTGAAACTGTATTCGGGTGATTCGACTGCTTTTGTTTTTGGTGATCTTTATCAGGTTAACTCTCCATGGCCAGAGGCTAGGGGAACACGGATTATGGTTTCACCCAAGCAGGAAAGTGATCAGGCCAGTTACGCTTCGGTTTTTCAGATGACGGAGAGTGGTTCTTCAAAATTACCGGTGTATTCGGAGGAAAAGGCGAATTATTACCTCATAAGAGTGGCTGATCGTTTACTGGTGGTGGCCAAACCAAATCAATATCTTGATGAGTCCATTGAATTTGTGGTACCGGGAGATCAACAGTATGAAGTTGTTGTGGTCGGTTTGAAAGATGGTTTCTGGAATATGAAAAGTTCATTAAAAAATAGTAGCTTTAATATAAATGTCCTGAAAGGGAATCATACAACCAGTTGGAAATCTAAAGCCGAAACTATTTATTTGTCGCCGGGAAGACAGTATGGAGCCCAAGAGGGAAAGATTAATTAAAGAATACATTGTTTAAATTTTTTTAATGATTTTGTATTCTTATTTTTGCATAAAATTGTATACAATATGAAAGAGGATTCGCTTGCCTATAAAGTTTATTTAGAAGTACGTAAGAAAATTTTGTCTAGTCAGCTGGCTGGCGGGGCAAGATTGGTGGAGAGTGCTTGGGCGGATAAGATGGCGGTGAGTAGAGTGGCTGTTCGTGAGGCTTTTATGCGTTTAGCAGGGGAGAGTCTGGTTGAGTTTGGTGAAAAAGGTGGCTGCTTTGTGAAGAAAATGACGGTCGAAGATGTGAAGGATATTCGTGAGCTGCGTGAGCTGTTGGAGATAGGTGCATTAAAGATTCTGTTTTCAAAGAAAAGTAAAGAGCTTATCGAAGATTTGGAACTGATCTGCAACGATTTTTCCGACATGGTCAGTAAAGGCTATTATGGTGGTGCTTGCGAGGCGGATGTTCGTTTTCATGAGCGGATTATTGAGGGAACTTGCAATTCAAGGTTGATTTCTATTTACAAGAATAGTAACATCCCCTTATTCCATATGAAGCTTGGGGCTATTATGGGGCAGATGGAAGATTACCTGGATACGGAGAAGGAGCATCGCGCTATTGTTGATGCGCTGAAAGCGGATGACTGGAATAAAGCTTATACCACCTTGGTTCATCATTTGGATCGGGGCGAGCAAGAAGCCTTGGAACTGGTTTAATGTTTTTTTGATTTTTATAAAGGGTCTATTGTTTACAATAGACCCTTTTTTGTGCTGTCCCACTGCAACAATTGCCCTTTTTCAGCTTCTGTAATCATAAGTCCCTGAATGCCTTTTGGGTCTAAAGCACAATTTGTTGGATTCTTCCCCGGCGTAGGTATTTTCTCGATCGTCTTGTTTTTGGTGTCAATGGATAGGATATGTTGCGATCCATAAATCGCTGCAAAAAGATAATTGTCGTTCGTGAGAGCTATGCCGTCCGGGCCGATACTACCGCCTGTTTCTATGAATTTTTCGATGTTTTCTACCTGTTGTGTCAAGCTGTTCCAGTGCATTTTCCAGATCCATTTTGTGCCTGTTTCAGCGACAAAAAGTGTGCAGTTGTCTGCTGCAAAGGCCAATCCGTTTGGGTAAAAAAGGCCTGTGTGGATCTTCGTAAGCGCACCATGTTTATGTAGACAGCAGATGTAGCCTGTGCCATCTTCCAGGTCACTTCCCGGGCAGGAGAATAGTAGGTTCCATTCAGTATCAAAACATAAGTCGTTGGGCATTTTTAATGGCTTCCCTGCGATTTCCGTGACTATTGTCGTCGTGGTTTTGTCGAAGGGATCATAGCAACGGATGCTGTTTTGTTGTGAGTCGCAAAACCATATTATGCCGTTTTTGTCGATTGCAATTCCGTTGGGATGTCCATTCACAGCTATTCTGCTATACTGATTGTCTTTGTAATAGACCAAGTTTCCTGCTTCTTTCTCCACAAGCCATATTCCACTCTCCCGGTCGAAAGCGGGGCCTTCTGGAAAAAGAAGTCCTTCAATGAGAATGTTCATTTTTAAAAATTTTAAAATTTATTTTAAATGTATACAAAAATATTGTAATTTGGTATACATAAAATAAGGTGTATTTAAATACAAATTATTGATGACTGCAACATGTGTGGCGGTGATCGTCCAATTATAACAATAACAAATAGCAAAACTTTTAATAGGCATGCAAGAAAATGAAAAATCAGCCGCGATACTGCGGGAGAATGCAAGATGGATACCCGGTGGAGTGGTATCGTTAAATCGGAAGTCAGATCCGAATATCTGCTTCGTCAAAGGGAATGGTAGTTTGGTCGAAGATATTGACGGGAACAGCTACATAGATTATCAGGCTGGATTTGCAGCATCCTTTCTGGGGCATAATGATCCTGATGTGAACGCCGCAGTGTTACAGACATTGCAGGAGCAGCAGGTATTGATGGGGGCTGGGCCAACGTTACTGGAAGGTGAGTTTGCGGAGCTTTTTTGTCAGTCTGTTCCTTCGGTGGAGAGCGTTCAGATTACAACGACAGGGTCGGAAGCGACTTACCATGCGATCCGTATTGCCCGTGCGGTAACAGGGCGTGATCATGTGATTGTTATGCAGGGGGGCTACAATGGCTGGCATAACGATGTGGCCTGCAATGTGATCAGTCAGCGTGCAGATGTTGGCTCATATCAAAGCCCGGGGGAATATCCATTCGATTCATTAAGTGCTGGTGTTCCCAAAAATCACAGCGATTTAGTACACATTGTCAACTACAACGATTTGGAAAGTGTGCTGTATGTGGTTCAAAAATACGATGTTGCCTGTATTTTGTTGGAGCCTATTCTTCAGAATATCGGTATTGTAAAGCCAAAGGAAGGTTACCTGGAAGGCTTACGCAAGATGGCTGACGAGCATGGATTTCTGTTGATCTTTGATGAAGTGAAAACTGGATTTAGACATGCGCTGGGGGGCTATCAGTCGATCTGTGGTATTCAGCCGGATCTTTCAACTTTCGGAAAGGCGGTTGCAAACGGCTACCCATTGGGTGTTATTGCAGGCAAGAAAAAATATATGGATTACTTTGTGGATCCTGATAAGTCGAAGCGGGTGATGATTGCCGGTACTTTTAATGCCTTTCCATTAACGACTGCGGCGGCGATAGCAACATTGAAAAAATTAGGCAGCTCTGAGCATCGAGTTTATGAGCACGTAGAAGCACTTGGTGCGCGTTTGGAGCAGGGATATAACGAAATATTTCCTAAATTAGGCGTACCATTTTATGTCGCACGTCAAGGATCTGCCTTCTGTACATATTTTATGGACCATGCGCCAGTCAATTTTCATGATATTTTGGATAACCACAACTTTGAACTGGATACCCAATATCGTAAAAAGCTTATTAAAGAAGGGATTTTCAATTTCCCGGCACCAATTAAACAAGGAAGTATCTCCTTTGCGCATACGGAGGATGATATAGACAGAACGTTGGAGGCAACTGAACGCGTAATAAAAAGTTTGTAAACCCTAACTATGAAAATAACCGCTATTGAAACCTTTGTGTGCCATGCGCGCATGCGAAATTGGATTTTTGTCAAAATTATTACCGATCAGCCCGGACTTTGGGGCTGGGGCGAAGCCACCTTGGAATGGCATACGCAAAGTGTGGTCGGAGCAATCAAAGATATTTCTCAATTGTTGATCGGTGAAGATCCGCGTCGTATTGAATACCTGTGGCAGATGATGTATAGACAACACTTCTGGCATGGAAACGGGATCGTTCGTGGCACGGCCATCAGTGGTATCGACATCGCCTTATGGGATATTCTAGGTAAAATTCACAATGTCCCTTGTCACGAGTTGTGGGGAGGCCGTGTGCGTGATTATATCCGTTTGTATTGTCATTTAGGTGGAGGTCGCATGGAGGATTTTTATGAGACTGCTCCGGATGATGCCAAACGATTTGGTGATCTTGCGCTGAAAGCTGTTGATGAGGGTTTTACCGCTTTTAAATCGATGGCTGTCCCAGAGACAATGTCGTTGGAAGGTCTTCGTCCAATTAAATATGCTGAAGCTTGCGTGAAGGCCATGCGTGACGCTGTCGGCGACGATATTGATATTATGGTGGATTGCCATGCACGGCCAAGCCCACGGATGGGGATGCAATTTGCGAAAGCATTGGAGCCTTATGGCCTGTATTTCTTTGAAGAGCCATGCTGGCCAGAGACCATGGAAGATATTGCCTTGATTCAACGGGCGGTGACGACACCTATAGCTTCAGGCGAACGTTTGATCGGAGTGCATGCATTTCGGGATATGCTCGAGAAGCGGGCAGTGAGTGTGATTCAACCTGATATTACCCATTGTGGCGGTCTCTCTGAAGCGCGTAAGATCGCAGCTTTGGCTGATGCTTACCGTGTATCTATGGCGCCACATAACCCTCAGGGACCTGTGAGTACGGCCGCCTCCATTGAGCTGGGATTTGCAACACCATCTTATATTATTTGCGAAAGTGTGCATAAGGACGTTGAATGGCGCCAGGACGTGGTTACCGAAGGGTTTACAGTTCAAGAGAAAGGGCGGATTGTTCTGCCAAATAAGCGCGCCGGTTTGGGTATTGAAATCAATGAAGAAGAGGTAAAGAAGCATCCTTTTCAACAGGAAATATTGCAGCGAACCTTCTATAAAGACGGTAGTGTAGGGGATTGGTAGTCTAAAAAGAGCGATAATGGAGGAATATAAGAATAAAGTCGTATTGATCAGTGGGGGACTTGGTGATATCGGAAGGGCTATGGCCGAAGCATTTTTGACCCAGCAGGCAATTGTATGCATCTCGGATCGGTTTGAGCCGCAGGTGGCGAGAGCGCGGTGGCCCTTGTTGGATGGTGCTGGAGCACGTTTGTTTTATGATCAGGTCGATGTTGCAGACGCCAGGCAGGTTGACGCCTGGGTACAACGCATAAGGCAGGAGTTGGGCGCAATATCCATCTGTATCGCAAATGCCGCATGTGTCACTATTAAAGACTTCAGCACGTTAAGCAACGAAGAATGGAAGAATGAAATGGCCGTTAATCTCGACGGTTCATTCTTCCTGGCGAATGCCTGTGCGAAGTCATTTGTGGAGACTGAGCTTGCGGGCTCGATCATTTTTATGGGTAGCTGGGCTGCACATGCCGTACATCAAAATTTACCGGCCTATAGTGTCTCTAAGGCTGGGCTACGTATGCTTTGCCAGGCCATGGCTCTTGAATACGCAACATATGGAATTCGTGTCAACGAAATTGCACCAGGCTATGTCAATGCCGGGTTGAGCAAAGTGGTCTGGTCATCAAACGCCGAACTTCAAATGAAAGCAAAGGCTGTGGTGCCACTTGGCCAGATTATAGAAGCCGAAGAGGTTGCTAAACAGGTGCTATGGATCTGTTCGGACAATTGTAAACATATGACTGGTACCGCAATTGTGATGGATGGTGGACTGTCTTTGATTAGACCTTAACGTATGAAACAGAAAGACCTCTTGAAAGAAACGACGGGTAGTTTGTACGGACGATTTGGACTTAGCCAATGTGATATTACTCCACCGATCGGCATCTATTCCCGTAATTGGGGGGCGGCTGCATTTGACCAGGCAACGGCTGTTCATCAACCTTTGATGATGCATTGTCTATATATGCAATCCTGCGATGGCTTGCCAGCAATCCTGCTAACCGCTGATTTAGGCTGGTGGAAAAATGCAGCTGATGAACAAAATTTACGATTAGCATTGCTCAGTCATTTTAATCTGGCTGAATCGCAGCTGATTTTTGCGCTATCGCATACCCATGCGGGGCCTAGCATCTGTTCGACAGATGCAGCGCAACCTGGAGGTGAACTGATTTTGCCGTACCTTGAATTCCTCAAACAACAGGCGATATCTTGTGTTGAAATGGCACAAAGTGGTTTATTTAAGGGGAGTCTAACCTGGAACTATGGTGTATGTGATTTGGCCAGCAACCGCGATCTGGAAGTGGATTCTCATTATCTGATTGGTTACAATCCATTGAAAGAAGCAGATACAACCTTGTTGGTCGGACGGCTGTATGATGAAACTGAAAGCTTAAAAGCGGTTATTTGTAATTATGCCTGCCACCCAACCAGCTTTGCTCACGAGAATGATCTGCTCTCGCCCGATTTTGTGGGCGAAATGCGAAATACAATAGAACGCTCCTTATCCGTGCCTTGTCTTTTTTTACAGGGCGCGTCAGGCGATTTAGCTCCACGGAGACAGTATGTAAAGGATCCAGCACTGG
>NZ_DKSP01000104.1:20568-27432 GCF_002472745.1 Sphingobacterium sp. UBA7253
GTTGGGTTATGCTGTTCTCGCGACGCTGGCCCAGGAACAGCATAGTCATAAAAACTGGGTTTTTAAGGAATCCTTGATTTCGGGGGCTCCACTGGCCTGTTGGGGATTTCGGGAACAGACCGCTTCAATCGATTTTAAGCAAAGGGTATTATCCGTCAAAGTGCCTTACAAAAAGCTGCCTAGTCCCGAAGCAATTTTGAGTGAATACGAACGCTGTGCGGATCGTGTTATGAAAGATCGCCTTTGGCGGAAATATAATACCCGTAAATCCATTGGAGATCAACAAGAAGCTATTATTCCGGTGTGGATCTGGAAAATGGGAGATGCCGTGTTGGTGGCGCAGGCCAACGAAGCCTATTCCTGTTATCAAATTGAAGTGAGAGCCCAATTTCCAGATCATGCGATCGTTTTTATCAATATCGCGAATGGCTATGTGGGGTATCTCGCACCGAAGGAGCTTTATGATAAGGATATTTATGCCGTGTGGCAGAGCCCCTATGCCAGCGGCGGTCTTGAAATACTTATTGAACAAACTAAATTAGGAATTCAAACATTATTGACCGATGAAACTCGATTGGATTGATGTCGTTATTTTTGCCGTATATATTATTGGTATAGTGGTATTGGGCTTATACGCTTCGAAAAAAAACTCCGCCTCTAAGCGGGATTATTTTCTTGCGGGTGATAAGCTGCCCTGGTGGATGATTGGCGGAAGTATCATCGCCGCAAATATCAGTAGCCATCATCTCGTTGGCGCTATGGGGGCTGCTTATAGTCGCGGTTTTGTCGCGATTACCCTGGAATGGGGAGCGATTCTAATCGGTTTTAATGCATTATTATGGATATTTCTCCCTTTTTATATCCGCAATGGTTTCTATACGATTCCTGAATACCTCGAAAAAAGATATGGCAACGCTACCCGCGTGTTGTACGCTATTTTGATCCTGTTTACCTATGTTTTTGTGGAGATTGGGGCCGTTCTTTATTTGGGCGGTCTGTCGTTGCACGCTTTATTCGGCATTCCTATTTTATACAGTATTTTTGGAATGGCAATTTTGACCGGTTTATATACCGTTTTAGGCGGTCTAAAAGCGGTGATATGGACGGAGATGGTACAGCTTGTCATTTTGGTGCTGGGCGGAATAGTATTAACTTTTGCCACCATTGATGCGGCAGGAGGTTTTCAGTCTGTGGTAGAATCCTCCAAGGATTGGAAAATGTTTTATCCCGCATCTGATCCTGACTTTCCCTGGACCATGTATTTAGGCGGACTGTTGTGTATCAGCGTGTTTTATTGTGCTACGAACCAATTTATTGTGCAGCGCGTATTGGCGGCAAAAAATGAATGGCATGGGCGCATGGGTGTCATCTTTGGTGACTATCTTAAATTTTTGGTTCCCTTGATTATTACTATTCCGGCGTTGGTGGCTCCAAAATTCCTGCCGCATCTCGATCAGCCTGATTTGCTGTTTGCGACACTCGTGGAAACCTTATTGCCCAAAGGTCTGGTTGGTTTGGTGATGGCAGGGTTAATTTCGGCTATCATGTCCCATATTTCAGGAGCGATCAATTCCTGTACAACGATTCTGACCGTCGATATCTATAGCCTGTATATTAATAAAAATGCAAGTGACTACGAAGCAGTCCGTTTTGGTAAGCGCGCCGGAGTCGCTATTATCGTGCTCGGAATCATGAGTGCGGTTGTACTGATCAGTTATTCGGATAAACCAGTTTTCCTTTATTTGATGAATCTATACGGTCTTTTTACACCAGGCATTGCAACGATGTTTTTAATGGGGGTTTTTTGGAAAAGAACCACATCGCAGGGTGCTTTGACAGCAGGTTTACTGACAATTCCCCTTTCTTTACTTTTGGAATATGCCTTACCTGAAATGCCATTTTTTAATAGAACAGGTATTGTATTCTGGACTTGTATGATTGCTTGCGCCGTGGTCAGTTTGTTGACACCTGCGGTCTCAGAAGCAAGGTTAAAAAATCTTGTGTTGACGGGCGATTCTTTTCAGGTGCCGGATCAAGATAAAGCCGCTTACCGTGGATTTCGAAATCCGACCTTATGGTGGATAATTATAACGGTGTTGGTGCTCTATTTTTATGTACGTTATTTTTAGCTTAACTTGTTGAAGTGTTAAACTTTTAAAACTTATCCAGATGATCGAGCCAATACTGAAAGAATTAAATACCAAGATAGAGAACATTTTTCCGAAAATCGTTGCAATACGTCGACATATTCATCAGCATCCTGAATTGTCTTTCCAAGAATACGAGACAAGTGCCTATATTCAGCAACAACTCGGGGATTTGGGGATACCATTTGAGATTGTCGCTCAAACAGGTGTTGTGGCTGTGCTGACCGGTCAAAAATCGGCAAGTGATGATATTGTGGTATTACGGGCAGATATTGATGCTTTACCGATAGACGAGCAAAATGATGTGGGATATAAATCGAAGAATAGTGGTGTCATGCATGCTTGTGGTCATGATTTTCATACGGCTAATCTATTGGGGGCCGCATCTATATTAAATGATTATAAAACGGAGTTTTCCGGTAAAATTGTTTTGCTATTTCAGCCTGCTGAGGAAAAGATTCCTGGCGGAGCGATTCAGGTTTTGGAATCCGGGATTCTGGAATCTTTCGGTGGAACGATTAAAGCTGTGCTGGGTTTACATGTAAGTCCCCGTGTTTCTGTAGGAAAAGTCGGTTTACGTTCCGGGCGATTTATGGCCTCGAGCGACGAGTTCTATTTTACCATTAAGGGACGCGGTGGCCATGCTGCGGAGCCACATCGGGCTGTTGATCCCATTATGATCGGCGCGCAGTTACTCACCACCTTACAGCAAGTTGTCAGTCGGAAAGCCAACCCTGATGTACCATCTGTATTGACCTTTGGTCGTTTTATTGGAGATGGCGCTGCCAATGTTATTCCCGAGGAAGTCAAATTAGCCGGAACATTTCGTACAATGGATGAGGTATGGCGCAAGGAGGCGCTGGAAATGGTTGCTGAAATAGCGGCGACGCTTCCCGTATCGCTTGGTGCAAAGGTAGAAGTTGAAGTCCGGCATGGTTATCCCGCGCTTTATAATGATCCCGCGTTAACGCAAAAAGTCAAAACTATTATCGCGGAGACGATGGGGAATAGTGTGCCACAAGATCTCGAAATCTGGATGGCGGCCGAGGATTTTGCTTATTATTCTTATCGTTATCCCGCCTTGTTTATGTTGATAGGCACAAATAATGACGATTCTGCCACACAATATGGTCTTCATAATCCACAGTTCAATCTGGATGAAAAGGCTTTCGAAACATCAATCGCTGTTTTAGTCAATGCAGCTATTTCCCTTTTGAATGAATCAAATGAATAGAAAAAAATTCTTGATGGCCTCCTTTGCATTTGGATTATCCTATGCCGTTAATGCGAATAATAAGGTGTTCTCAGAGCATGATAACGTAAAAAAGATAGGGATCATTGGGCTAGACATTACACACGCTGTTGCTTTTACAAGAGCGATTAATACGGCTGCTAGCAATCATCCCTACGGAAAATACAGGGTTGTTGCGGCTTATCCCTACGGAAGCAAAACAATTCCCTTAAGTATTGAGCGTATTCCGAAAATTACAGCGGAAGTGCAACAGCTCGGTGTTTCGATTGTATCAAGTATTGCCGAGCTATTGAAAAAAGTGGACTATGTGTTTTTGGAGACTAATGATGGAAATCTTCATCTGGAGCAGGCACTTCAAGTAATCAAAGCTAAAAAACCTTTATTTATTGATAAACCAATAGCG
This sequence comes from Sphingobacterium sp. UBA7253, assembly GCF_002472745.1. Taxonomy (NCBI): domain Bacteria; kingdom Pseudomonadati; phylum Bacteroidota; class Sphingobacteriia; order Sphingobacteriales; family Sphingobacteriaceae; genus Sphingobacterium; species Sphingobacterium sp. UBA7253. The sequence continues at coordinate 24,371 of NZ_DKSP01000104.1, forward strand.
AATTCCTATAAAGACGCTTTCCAAATTTTTCAATCAGCAAAAAACTACGATTGCCCTGTTTTTTCATCAAGCTCCTTGCGTTTTATTACCGGACTTCAGGAGTTGGATAGGACTAAGGTAATAGGCGCAGATGTCTATTGTCCGGCAGTAACGGAACCTTCGCATAAGGATCTGTATTGGTATGGCATCCATGGGGTCGAAATGTTATTTGCATTGATGGGACCGGGATGCCGCTCGGTAAAGACTATTCAGGAACAAGGTACCTCGTTTTATGTTGGGGAGTGGGCGGATGGAAGAGTTGCCTCACTTCGGGGTATTCGCGAGGGAAAGGATGATTTTGGTGGAACGGTTTTTTTGAAAGATCAGATTGTCCATTTGGGACAATTTATGGGATACGGCCCATTGTTGGATAAGATCCTTCCGTTTTTCGAAACGGGTGTAAGTCCGGTTGACGAAAAGGAAACTCTGGCAATATGCGCATTTATAGATGCAGCCGAAGAAAGTAAATTAAATGGCGGAAATATTGTTCAGCTTCAAAAATAGGGGGCAAGCCTGCTTAATAATTACTCGTCACCGTAATCAACAATGGACTATTAAAAATTGAGGCGGGTGATATGACCGTTTCATTCAGCGGAACATTGTTACCATAACGTTCTTTCAGCTTAGTTTTCACTTCGGGGCTGCTTAAATCAAAATCTTTTAGTTTCTCAAGCTTCCCAACTTCGATGTTCGCTCCACGCTGGTATATTTTCCAGATCAATTCCGAGCAATAGATCTTATCGTCTGACCATTCGAATGTCGCGTCGTAATTTTTGCTGATAAAATCTTTGCCGATTGCTTTCATTTTGGCCAGTGTCGAATTGGTCAGTACCTGGTCTGCATTTTTGAGGCGTTTAACCGCGTAATGCTGCTTTTCGCCACGCGCAATCCAGTGTTCTAACTTAGTTACAGTTACGGGCTGTACGGCTTCCAGTACATAAGGTTTACCGTTCTCATAAAAAATAATTCCACAATGGGAATACGGAGAACGCGTTGCTAATTGGATCGCCTTGCATTGCGGTGAAATAGAAGACTGAAAGATCATATCGCCATCGTTGAACTGGGGTAGTTTTGAATTAGCCTTCGATTGCTTGGGAACCATTGGCTTTTTTTGCGCATGAACTGGTAATGTCAGCACTGCGATGATCAGAAGATAACTAACAAGAGATATGAGGTAAATAAGTGTCTTTTTCATTGTTTTATGTATGATTTACTGAAATAGTTTAATGATTTTCTTTGACTTGGTCTTTTCGGCGAGTTGAAAAGCAGATAATACGTCGGATTCATATTGATATACTTTCTCCGTGGTGGCACCTTTCTGCAAAAGATAATCTATGGCAATGTTGTTTTTCATTAAGATCGCTTTTCCAAGTAATGTACATTGTGTGAAGCTATAATCCGCTTTAACTTCATCTATACCCAGACGGTTTAGACTATTTAAAGAGGTTTTACGGATAAAATCCATATCGTTTTTTTCTATTGCCGCCTTCAGTACTTCGAAATCATCGACTTGTCTGTTTCTCGTCAGAAATAAGTGATGAAATTGTTTGGCAATAGCATACTGATCCTTTTCTAAAATCCGATGAATGGCATTGCTGCTAAATTCCTCTACTGTGGAAAATCCATGCAGCTGACTAAAAAATAAAAGTATATTTTCAAAAGGGAGCTTGGTTGCCTCCAACTGCATTAGGCCGCCCAAATCGTTCGTGTCGAATAAGTTCTCCATGTGTTTGAGGCTGTCCAAAGCGATGAATTGAAATTCAGGTTGGTAGTCCGCGAGCCAATTGGAGGATTTGGATATGACAAAGTTGTTATCAGTAACCCTATAGTTGATGGCGGTAGCCGGTTCGGCATAGTTGATTATTGTTATTGTGCTGTCTGATAGTTCATAATATTTTGAACGAAGATGCTCTGCCGTTGCGGTCGGGAGAAGCCTGTTGAGATCGATCTGTATGGCATATACGCCCATGGTGTCCACCGGCAAATTATAACAAAGCGTCCCTTGGTCCGTAATGTAAAAGGGTAATCTGTTTCCTGGCTGCTGCTGTGACTGAAAAACGATCTTGTTTTGATCTGCAAACAACGATGTTGCGAGACCGGTCAGTAAGCAAAGCATGCAAAGACCTGTTTTTAACCACAGGCGATTCGTCGGATAAAATGATTGCATAACTAATCGTGGTATTGTTCTAAAAACAGATTGATCTGATTGGTTAATCCAAACGATTCGGTTTCCAATAAATTGATCTCAGCTTGTATCTCAAGTGTAGTCGGCGATAAAGTTTGTTTTTGGTAGACCTGAATGTCCAGTTCCAAAACCGCTAATTGTAATGCTAGAAGCTGTTTACCTTCTGTTGTATTGAGTTGTAGTTCATTAAAAGCATGTTTTAATCGTTCTAATTCAGCGATTGATTTTTGGATGTCATTTTCATCGGCCTTGCCGAAGTTTGGATAGGCTTCTCCCAGCGTACGAAAAGCATCGAGGTATTCTTCCTCGGACATTTCATAAATATTCGAATAGAGCATATTGTACGCATCAATGGCGTCATAGGTATCCGCATCCATTAAGTCTTCGCGATAGTCCTCGACCAATTGTTTGATGTCTTGAGATTCAATCTGTAAAATTGACTCAATATCCTGTTTGATAAGATTGGCTAATTCCATGCTTTATGCTTAAGTAATTCAAATTCTTTGCTAGCACATTTGTGGGCTGACAAAGAATTTTGTGACTTTGGTATAGACAAAGATCATGTTTTATCGCAAAATTTCAATCCCTATAATCAGCTAATTTTTATTGGAACTGTCTCTCAGTGGTTTTTTATCACCTGAACAGCTCCTATAGGCTTGTGCAGTCAATATTTCCATCACATTTTTTTGTCTTGTAGGACGTGTTTTCTTTCTACCCGTTAATCGAACGAAGAGCGGGAAACCGTAGTAGCAAACAGGGATCAGAGCGATATCAAATTCGACCTTTTAACATTGTTTGTTCAGTGCTTGTTCAGTGATCGTTCAGTGCTTGTTCAGTG
>NZ_DKSP01000104.1:27529-28315 GCF_002472745.1 Sphingobacterium sp. UBA7253
GTTCAGTGCTTGTTCAGTGATGACTCAGTGTAGACTGTATAATCAGTGACTAATGACTGTCTAAATACTGATTAAAAATTGTTGTTAGATATGACTTGATATCCATATGTTTCGATTTAATACTTATCTTGATCAGCTATACGCTAATCAGGAAATCAGTTTCATGTTTACTATTTAGAAATGGGGGATGAATTTTTCGCTACGCTGTTTTATTTAAATTATTTTACTGATATACAGTGTTATATGTATTGTTGTTTGATTTTATGAGTAAAAAGTACTCAATATATTTTGCAAGCTTAAATTTAATCTTCATATTTGTTGAGTAAAAAGTACTCAATAGTAGAAAGCAAAATTAAAAGCTATGATTGTATTAAATAAGCATCAGATAGTCACAGAGCAATTTCCAAATGGGGAGACAAAAGTGAAAGATTTTGATCAGTTGATCTTAAAGAACAATCTCATTGAATTTACTTATCAGGAGGATGGAGATTTAATCCGCTTGCTTTTTGTCAAAAAGCGATTGGATGAAAGACCTACCGAATCTTGCGGATTACTGATCCGTTATATGCCCTATAGCCGTATGGATCGCAAAATTGAAGGTGATTTGTTTACATTGAAATATGTGTCGGAGTTTATCAATAGTTTGCAATTTGATGCGGTATCTGTTGCCGAACCGCATTCCAATGTGACATTGGAGCTACTGGCGAACAGTGTAGGGATTTATCCGGCATTGGACTGGTTGCCACAATTAATGGAAAAACTTGAGTTTTCGGAATCAGATCGGAT
>NZ_DKSP01000104.1:28357-39922 GCF_002472745.1 Sphingobacterium sp. UBA7253
ATCGGATTGTTTTTCCGGATAAAGGAGCTGCCGCACGTTACATCAACAGCGGCTATGAAAATAGCTGTATTTTTGAGAAAAAGCGGAATCCACAAACAGGCAGGATCGAAGGGATGGAACTTAAGGCCGGAGATATTCCGCTCGGCGCAAAATGTATTATTGTCGATGACGTGTGTTCGGCAGAGGGAACATTTCTTTGGGCAGGGAAAATATTGAAAGAAATGGGAGCCAGTGCAGTCTATCTTTTGGTCACGCATTGCGAACCCCGAATTTTTAAAGGGAACCTGCTGGATGATGATTCACCGATAACCAATGTCTTTACCACCAATTCTATGATGGATACCAAGCACCCCAAAATAAATTATATCAACTTAACGACTGAAAGCTATGTTTAAATCAATGAGCATGAATCCAATACTTTGGACAGATGGTTATAAATTGTGCCATAAGGATCAATACCCTGCACATACGCAATGGGTTTATGAGACTTGGACGCCGCGCATGTCCCGCATAGAAGGCATTAGTCATGTTGTATTTTTTGGATTGCAGGGGGCCTTGGCCGAAATCACGAATTCATTTGATGCAAACTTTTTTGCTCAACCGGAAGAGGAGGTCGTGGCGGCTTACGAAGAGGCAATAGCAGCTGTTTTTGAAAATACAAACACGAAGTTCGCATCGATGCATGAATCGAAACATATTCGCGATCTACATCGACTGGGGTACCTTCCAATCAAAGTAAATGCTTTGCCTGAAGGCAGCCTGGTGCCTATTGGCGTGCCAATGTTTACCATTGAAAATACACATCCCAATTTTTTCTGGCTTCCGGGTTATCTGGAAACACAATTATCGGCCTATATCTGGTCACCGATGACAGCAGCGACAATTGCAGATCGCTATAAAAGATTATTGACGGGTTTTGCCGAGAAAACGGGCGACGTCAATAAAGTCTTTACCCAAGCCGGTGATTTTTCCATGCGTGGTATGGGCTCTCCTGAAACGGCTTATCGTACAGCTGGGGGGCATCTGTTGAGCTTCGGTGTCTCAGCTACGCTTTCCGTTAGGGAGTATCTGAAATCCTACTATCATGCAAAAAGTGATGTGATGATGTATACCCCGTCTACGGAGCACAGTGTGATGTGTTCCTACGGTGAGGATGAAGTCGAGGCATTTCGGCATCTGATCACCAAGGTATACCCAAGTGGAAATATTTCCATTGTATCGGATACATATGACCTCTGGAATGTAGTTGACAACGTATTGCCGAAACTGAAAGATCTTATTATGGCTAGGGAAGGAAAAGTTGTTATTCGCCCCGATAGTGGCGATCCTGTAAAAATTATCTGTGGTGATGTGGCATCTGATCGCAGTACCGTTCGGAAAGGTATCGTCGAACGTTTATTTGAACTTTTTGGCGGTACGACCAACAGCAAGGGATTTAAGGAGCTGGATCCACATATCGGAGTGGTTTATGGTGATTCCATTACAGTGGATAGAGCCGATAAAATATGTCAAGGTTTGCTCGATAAGGGCTTTGCTTCCACCAATACCATATTGGGAATAGGCTCTTATACCTATCAATATGTTACACGCGATACTTTTGGTTTTGCGTTAAAAGGAACTGCCGAAATTGTCAATGGAGAATTTAAAGCAATTCAGAAACGTCCGGCTACAGATACCGGAAACTTTAAGAAGTCACAAAAGGGTATGGTGGCTGTGGTATTCGAAAATGATGAATTTCGTTTAATAGATAACCTGAATCCAAAAACTATAGCTGAACTGGAAAGTAGAAACCTACTCCAAACCTGTTATTTGGATGGTGAATTTACGCACACAACGCGTTTTGAAGAAATAAGGAATAGATTGAAAACTGAAACAATTCGAGTATATGGAAAATAGCGTAAACAAACCGTTTTTCATCCAGGATGAAAACGTTGCACAGTATGCACAATTGATGGCATCCTGGATTGCTCAGCAAGTGAAATCTGCAGGCCGTCAGGGACTTGTATTAGGAATGAGCGGTGGTATCGACTGCAGTGTTGTGGCCTGCTTATGCCGTCTGGCACAAGTAGATGTTCACTTGGTCATGATGCCCTACGGCAGCGATATGAATAATAGTAAAAGCCATCAGCATGCGATGGAGCTTATTCAGAAGTTTGATTTTCCGTTTCATGTGTTTGACATTCAGTCTGCTGTGGATGCGTTGGCAATTCATCAAGAACAATTTGTCGCGGAAGCCACAGCCGCTAACCGCGCCTTGAGCCTTGCAAATATTCGCCCACGTGTTCGCATGACATATTTGTATCAGTTTGCGCAACTGGGCAGCAGATTTGTTATTGGTACGGGGAATATGGCCGAAGCTACGGTAGGTTATTTTACGAAATGGGGCGACGGCGCCTACGATCTGAATCCGTTGGCAATGGTTACCAAACAGGAAGTATATACCTTGGCAAAATACCTGGGCGTACCCGAATCTATTCAGTATAAAAGTCCGTCTGCCGGCCTTTGGGAAGGACAGACAGATGAAGATGAATTGGGAATGACTTATGCGCAAATCGATGGGTTTATTTTGAAAGGTACATCGGGCAACCCGGTTATAGATGAACTTATTCGTAAACGTATACAACAATCTGCGCACAAGTTTGCAGCAGTGCCTACGTTCAAGGGTTAATTTTAACTAGTTAAGGCAATCGGCTAGTTATGGCAATCGACGCAAGCACTTCATAGCAGCTAACAAGAGACAAAAACTATGCTTTAATGAAGATGATTTTTAATTGGAGGAAAAGTTTAATGGCCTCATCGTTTTGCGTAATAAATGCGGCGTTGAAATAAATATTGATGAAAGAAAATGAATAGCATGATAACACCATTTGATCAGATTGTCGATGTGCAGCATATTGCCAGCGGCAAAAGGGATAATATACCGGCAATGCTGGCATTGGCAGAAAAGGAGCAGGTCAGGCCTGCAGCTTCGGACGTGAAACGGACGCTGCTTTTGGCAATAGATGTTCAGAACGATTTTATGGAATCTATTGGGAGTCTTGCGGTCAATGGTTCCAAAGCAGATGTTCAGCGTCTAACACAATGGATGTACCGTAATTTGGGCTCGCTGACACAAGTGATGTGCAGTCTTGATTGTCATTCGATGATGCAGATTTTCCATGCCGATTGGTGGCTGGATACGGAAGGAAATCATCCGGAGCCATTTACCATCATTCGCTATGCTGATGTCCGCGATGGTATCTGGCGTGCTGTGAATGGCCATACAGCCTTAGCGCTGGATTATCTTCAGCATTTGGAAGCTGAGGGAAAAAAACAATTGTGTATCTGGCCATATCACTGTTTGGAGGGGACCTCTGGCGCACAGCTTGAGAGTCAATTTACGAATATGCTCTATTTTCATAGTGCTGTGCGTCAGGTAAAACCAGTCTTGGTTTACAAAGGACAGGATCCGAATACGGAAATGTATGGTATTATTAAAGCCGAATATGATGGTCATAAATTCGTAAACCATGCTGTACTTGAAGCAATACGGGCACACGATGCCATTTATATCGCGGGAGAGGCATCAAGCCATTGCGTATTGGCTTCGGCGGTGCAGATTTTGGAGTATTTTGAACATGATCGGTCCATCACCTCCCGTATTACCTTATTGATAGACTGCATGTCGCCGATTGCCGGATTTGAAGAGCAAACCTTCCTGCAGTTTGATGCTTTAAAAGAAAAATATGGGATACAGATCAAATTGTCAACCGAAGTAAATTTGTAGTACATGGCAAGCTCAGCAAAAAAATATGTATATGAATATCCGAGGCCTGCAGTAACGGTTGACTGTGTGATCTTCGGCTTTGATAAAAACCAGCTTAAGGTATTATTGACCAAACGTGCAATAGAACCTTTCTTGGGAAAATGGGCTTTTCCAGGTGGTTTTATTCAGGAAGAAGAAACCGCCGACGACTGTGCGCTTCGTAAACTGCAGGAGGAGGCCGGTCTCAAGGATATTTTCCTTGAACAGCTTTATACATTTTCAGACTTAGCGCGTGATCCGCGCGGAAGAGTGATCAGCATTGCTTATTATGCGCTTGTCAAGCCTGAAACGTATATTTTGGAAGCGGGTGCGGATATTGAAGCTGTAAAATGGTTTGGCATTGCTGAAAATAAAGACCTCGCTTTTGACCATAAACAGATCCTGAATACCGCCATCGAAAGGCTCAAAGGGAAAATACGTTATCAGCCGATCGGTTTTGAGCTGCTGCCCGAACAGTTTACCTTGCCCGATTTGCACAATTTGTATGAAACTGTTTTGCAACGGTCAATTGACCGTGGGAATTTTCGAAAAAAAATCCTCAGCATGGGTTTATTGATCGACCACAGCGATAAGCAGAAAGATCGGCGTGCCAGGGCTGCGAAGATTTATAGTTTTGATAGGGTAAAATATAAAGAACTTACTGAATCGGGGTTTTATTTTGAAGTATAAGTAGAACAGGGGGAGCAGGCAGAAATGAAATAATTCGTATAAGGTCATTTATTAATAATCGGGATTGTTTTATTCTCCTGATCTGTTGCTATTCGTGAATACCAACGAAATCAAGCCGGTGCTAACCCTGAAAATCACCACAATCATGTACTTCAAATTGATCGATCAAAGATTTCTGGGTGTAGTATTTTGCGATACGTTTATTCTTTAGCAACAGCGAATCCCCCTTGATTTGTAATTCGAAAATAGGCTCTTTCTCTATTTTCTTGAAGGAAAACTCATGATTTTTGGTCTTAATCGTGAGACTGCTATCACTAGCATTATAAGTAAATTCTTTAATCTGATAGATTTCATTGGAATCACAGACATTGACCAAAAGCAGCTGTTTTTTATTTATTTTGATTTCTGCAAGATCACAGGCATAACATATTCCTGAAAATTCGATACCATATTTCTTGAAACTATTTTTGCTCTCCGGCTGAAGAATATCAATCGGATAGAGCTGATTAAAAAAAGCCAGGTCATCATTGGATGTGGATTTCATCGCCTCCTTTTTCTGTAAAGTGTCTATACTGGCAGGGGTACTAACTGCAATAGTTGTTTTTTTAGCTTCATTCTTTTGCTGGCAGCTGAAAAACAATGCTATACAGGGTAGAAAAATAGTTTTTATAGTGAACTTCATGGTTGTTTTTAGTAATTATTGTTGTTGCCCATAAACATATAAATTGAGAAACGGTTTTTATTATTCGATCTCGACCCATTTCTTTTCAAAATAGATCGTGCACACCGGTATATCGGTTGAATCGATGAATTTAGCTTGCACAAAATCACCCTTTGTGTCCACATATTTTAGTTTCGAGCCTTTACTGTCTAAGCCAGCGGTATCGTAATATGCACCCAGTCTGAGTTGAAATGGATTGTGTTCCACATCGTTGGTAAAGATGGAAAATAAAAGTAGTTTTTTTGAGCCTATATCTGCCTGCTCATAGCCAAAGAAGCGATGGTCTAAACGTATATTGGAATGTAGGCGTATGATGCTGTCTTGAGAAGTTAGGTTTACATAAGCTGTGGTGACTTCATCAGATTCCAGTACACTTTGCGAATTGGCATGGTCAATGCTATCCAGTTTGGCGTGTTTTGGCAATGCGGTGTCTTTTAAGACAGTATCTTTGACTGGCCTTTCGGTCGTTTTTGCGGGTGCTAGGTGTGCTTCCTGTGGCTTTGATTTTTCCTGACAGGCAATTTGCAATGAAAGAAGTATCAATGCGCCGATATAATAACTGTATTTGAAATGATTCATTGTTCTTTCTGTTACAAAATCCAAACCAAAGTTGCCTAAAATAGACTGAGAAAAAAATCCCTGTTTTCCGCTAAATAAAAAAAATGATAAATACGGTATTTTTACAGCATTCGCATGATTCTTGTCGTATGGAATGGATTACTGCGATACAACGACAAACAGAAAAATTAGCGCATGGCACATCGTATTTATATCTATAATGTAAATCTCAATACCAAAGAAACATATCCTTCTTATCTGGCCGAATGGAATTATGAAATTCCTATCCTGATGCTACCTTTATTTTCCGCCAATATCCGGTCCAAAGGCAGCCAGCTTTATGCAAACAAGGAAGATGGGATCGCAAGGCTTCGCTATTTTTATGCGTTGTTGGCTGATAGGTATCAATTGCATTATAAAAAAATATATTTTGAGCCTGTCAATAGGATGTTTGAATTTTTGGAGGCTTTGCCTTTCGATACTTTTCAGATCGATGGACGGGATGTTTTTACCATGAATGAAGAAAATGACGCGGAGCAGGCCAAAGATTGGGTGGCGGAAATAAGAATGAAGGCCGCTTTGTATGAACAAGCGGTCGAAGAACAGTCCTTAGATCCGCTGGACCCTCTTGTGAAAGAGTCTGGTTATACTTCATTTTTAGATGCTCTTCAAACCGATTGGATTGATTATGGCTTGGGCTTATGGGCAGAAGAGCTTGTGCAGGAGAAAGGAGCAGAGGTTTTCGAAGCGGAAGGAAAACAAGGATTAAAAAATGCTAAAGGTGATATTTTGCTTGACGCGATTTATGATGAGATATTTGAATTCAACGATCAGGGGATTGCGGTAGTTCAATCAAATGGACAATATGGTTATATCAATGCTAGCGGCGCTGAGCTGCTGTCCTGTCAGTATAGCGACGCTTTCGATGCCCGGCATATCAATGGGAACAATTACGCTGAAGTGGAAGTGGCAGGAAAACGTGGGGTACTGCATATGGATGCCAAACAGCTGAGCATACCTGCAATCTATGATGAACTCGACTGGATCGCCTATGGATTTATAAACGCAAGACAAGGGGATAGCCACATTCTCCTTTCGGCTGAAGGACGATTGATTATTTCAGATCCTGCACCCGAGCCGTTTATGTATGACTATAACAAGCTGTTCTATAACCGGCAAAAAGGAACGATAAAAAGGAAATATTACCGAATGGACGGTCAGTATTTAGGGACTTTTCTGGAAGGTAGTCTGGAGCCGCTAGCCAATCGATATTTTTGGATTAAACCCAATAAGCTACAGCCAAAAATTGCCGTCATTCAATCCGATGGTAATATCTTGGATGAAGGAATTGATCGGATTATCGTGTTGGATGACTATCAAAGTATTGCCTATCTCAAAAATAAAAGATGGCAGATTTACTCGCTTGAACATGGGGTATTTCGACTGATGGACAGCCTGATAGATAAAGTAGCTGTAGATAGCATACAGCAATACCGTAAAGATATTTTTGTCGTAGGCTGTGCTCAAGGACAGGGGATTTATGATGCTCTTCGAGGAGAATGGTTACTTGAACCTGTTATTGCCCATCAGAAAATCGAACATTGCTTTTTGGATTTTATGCGCATACACTGTGCTGCGGGAATGCGCTATTTCGATACGAAGCTTAACTTTTGCAGTGAGCATTACGATTATATTTGTTCGCCTTTTCATTATCCAGCACCTGAGGCAATCTCAGGCGAACTCCTGTTGCTTTTTAAGGGAGAGAAGATCTTTCATCTCGACCTAAACCGGAATGTGATAGAGATACCCGAAACAGCATTCGGGCATTTATATACAGAACGTTATCAGCTACAGGGGCGTGATCAAAGCTATTTTGTGCAGTTTTATCAAGCCTGGACGAAACGCAAGGGTGATGGATATGAACAGTATTTCGATAATGACACACTGCTTGAAAGGGGGAAGAAGCTCGATGCTGAAGGGAAGGTCTCCGAAGCCATTCGGCTGCTCAAAATCGCGGCCGATCGGGGCAGTGCAGACTGCCAATATTTCCTTGGAAATATATATACAGATGCAGGCTACGATGGAATGGATATCGCAAAGGGAAAGTTCTTCTATGAACAGGCAATGGCGCAGAACCATGCTCAGGCATGGAATAACTGGGCCTTTCTATATGCGACAGCGCATGGTGTTGAATTGGATATTTCGAAGGCCTTAAAAGGGTATCAGCAAGCTGTTGCGCTTGGAGAGGCGCAAGCCATGAGCAACTTAGGGAATTGGTATTACGAAGGAGCCTATGTGGAACAGGACTATGCCTTAGCCTTAGATTACTTTAAACAAGCTGAAAAAGCGGGTATCCCCAACGATGCGCAAATGGCAGAAATCTATTATCAAAAACAAGATTACGCGAACTTATTACGTTATTTAAAAAGGGATACCACAAATCAATTTGCTGCTATTTATTATGGGATTTTGTATGAGGAAGGACTGGGTGTTAAACAAAGTTTGCCAAAAGCCATCCGTTACTATGAACAAGCCAATGAAGAAAACGTGTACGCCTATGCTGTCAATCGTTTGCTGCAGCTGTATGCTGCGCATGGAGCTGCAGCAAACGCGGATAAATACGAGTTTTGGTTAAATTTTGCTAAAGAAAATACTGTTGAAATTGATCAATAGTAAGAGAATTATTATCGCATAGAAAATGGCTCATCGCATATATATTTACAATACAGATAAGAAGGATCAAGATTACTTTCCGCATTATTTAGGGGAATGGAACTATGTGATTCCGCCGCTTTTTTTACCCTTATTTGCTGCTAATCCGAAGGCAAAAGGTACCTTAGTTTATTCCGAAAAGGAGCCAGGAATCCGTAAGCTTCGCGCTTTTTATGATTTGCTCATTCGTGAATATAGGTTAAATTCAGATGCGTTGGCCATGGCAGCTATCGGGAAACTGTTCGATTTTTTGGACGGTTTGCCCTTTGATTACTTCCAGCTGAACGCGAGTGATGTATTTAACATGAGCGATGTTAAACATAGTCAACAGGCAAAAGATTTTGCATTTGAAGTCTATGAGAAGAATTTGCCCTATGAAAAAGCAATCGAAAAACAGTCCATAGCTGAGCTCGAATCTATTTTGCTTCCCGCTGGTTATACTTCTTTTTTAGCGATGCTCGAGCTGGAATGGGGCAAGTATGGCTTGGGCTGGTGGAATAGCGAAGCGATTGATAGTCTGGATAATCAATTTTTTGAAGACCAGGAGCTTTGGGGGATACGCAATGCAAAAGGGGAGGTGAAGGTCGAAGCAAGCTATCAGGAAATTGGTGATTTTGACTATGAAGGGATCGCTGTCATAAAGAAAAATGACCTGTTCGGTTATTTGAATAGGGGCGGCGAAGAAACTATTCCCTGTATTTATTCATCGGCAGCGCCAGCCCAATATGGAGTTGGATCAACCGTTGGTAAGGTGAGCTTAGCTAAAAAATACGGATTGATCAACGTCGGGAACGGAGAAATAATCATACCACTTGAATATGATGAACTCGAAGATTTTGCTTACGGTTATTACCAGGGAAAGAAAGATCAGCAATACTACATTATCGACGCCCAAGGTCAGTTCTTTAATGTTGTTGGTACAGACAGACCGTTTTACATAGATTATGATGGATTTATCTATCAGGATATTCCCGAAAATAAACTGCGTCATTATTATTCCAACAGAGGTATTTTACTTGGTGCTTTTGCCAATGGTGCCCTGAGCGAACTGCTGTTTGATTTTTATGCGGTCAATTTGAATAACAAAAAGAAAAAATCTGTTTTGTCTCCCGATGGAACTATCTTGGTCAAAGATGTTGATATACTCAATGCTGGAAACGGTCGAGGTGCATTATTCTTTGCCGATTCCGGTAGCATTCGTTTGTTTGATCTGGAAGCCCGGGCCTATGTACTGCAAGACTTGGTAATGCAATCCGTTCAAGGGGGGACTGATTTCGGTAATGGTGCCTGGGATTGCTATATCATCGAAACTGCTGCCGGTAGTGGGATCTATCAGGCTGCTGAAAAGGCCTGGCTGATCCCGCTCTCAACCCACTATGTGAAAATTGTATATGCTGCTGTGATGGATTATTTTATTCTGAAAGACCATGCGGGAAGATATTACTATTTTGACGCAGTGCAAAGGGCGCTCAGCTCCGCCTATGATTATGTCTGTGCAAGCGTTGATCACTATCAGGATCTGATGTTATTGCAAGGTGACCGCTTGTATAAGAAAGGCTCCGATGGTGTGGAAGTAATTCAGGAAGAACGATATGGTCAATTTCTGAAGAAGCTGGATCAATTGTCAGGAGAAGATTTTGATGTATGTAGCCGTTTTTTTGATCGATGGAAGACTGCAAAGGGCGATAATTTTGAATCCAGCTATGATAGTTATACCTTGTATCATATGGCCTTAGACTGCTACCGGCAGGGCGATGTTGAAAAGGCGATGCGCTATTTTACCTTTTCTGCCGACCAGAGAAATGAAAGCAGCATGCATGAACTTGGGAATATCTTTACGGATACCGATAGCGAAGACAATCGTTTTTTAGATTTGGACAGGGGAATTCAATATTATGAACAGGCCGCCCAAAAAGAATATGCCCCTGCCTGGAATGCAATTGGCTACCTCTTTCAGTATGGAATCGGCTATAACAAAGACTTGAAAAAGTCATTTGATGCTTACATGAAAGGAGCCGAATTGGGGAATGGCTATGCTTTGTCCAATTTAGGTTACTTTTATTCAAGTGGGACCTATGTTGAAGAAGATCTGGAAAAAGCCCTCACTTATTATCGGAAAGCGGAATTAAAATTAGTTGAAAACAACAGCAATATAGCCTCTATCTATTACAGTTTGGAAGATTACGATCGTCTATTGGTTTACTTGAAAAGAGATAAGGAAAATAGTTATTCCAATATTTATTATGGATTGCTCTATGATCAGGGACTGAAATTTAAAAAGGACAGTAAAAAAGCGATCCACTATTTTGAGCGTGCCAATGACTATGGCGTTTACGAAAGTGCCACAGCGCGCTTATTGGATTATTACAAGAATGATCCTACATTTAGAAATCAGGAAAAATTTGGCCATTGGTTAGGTTTTGCAAAAACCAATGAACTGGATATCGAACAGGATTTATTGCAATGGGATAATCAGTCCGATGATTCAAATGCAAGTTCTTCCTTTTTTAGTAAACTATTTAAAAAGAAAAAGTAAATCATGTTATCATCAGCAAATATAGATTTTAGTGGCATTCTGATCGACTTGATCATGATTGTTTTTTTTGGATTTGGAACGATTTATACGTTAACGGTAGGTATTGTTCATATTGTAAAGAAAAAAATACGAACCGCGGGGTATTATTTTCTGTCGTTTTTTCTGTCGGGTCTTATTGGACTTCTGATTGCAGGATTGCTGGCTTTTTTGTGGGCGATGTCATTGTCGTAAAGTGAAAACAATAAAGTGAATTTAGCACAATGATCTTTTGACTGCCGGTCAAAAGATCATTATGCTATGTAATTCCATCAATGGTTTTTGGCGTTGACAATATGCATGAGGTGGTGGTTACAATGCCATGCATACAGGCCTATATTGACCTTTAAAGAAATTAGTCTTTTGGTAACGGGGTGAATAAAACCCCTTTCAAGTTGTTCGGCTGAAAGGCTTCTCAGCAGTATGACCCAACGTTCATGTAGACCTTCTAGCAATTTTACCGAACTTTCTATGGGAATTATTTTGGCGTCGGGAAGTTCGGCCCACAATTTTTCTTCATATAATTTG
>NZ_DKSP01000104.1:39972-40377 GCF_002472745.1 Sphingobacterium sp. UBA7253
CAATTTGAACCGGACAAAGCTATTCATATGGCTGTCGGCACAATGGTGAACGACCTGACGTATCGTCCAGCCGTCAGGACGGTAGCGCTTCTCTAGCGCACTGTCCGTAAGGTCGCCGACTTCGGATTTTAACCGAGCCGGAAAATCTGCAATTGTCTTGATCCAGTCATTCAACAGGGAGCTGTCAATTACATCGGGTATCGCGAAACGACCTATGGGGTATCTGAGTTTTTCTAATTCATGTTGCATAACCTAAAATTACTTAAAATAGATGCAAGGTTCCTAATCTTTATGTTCATGTTTTCGATGAATATTTTTTTTCGATACGTTCTTGTGCAAGCTGTAATTTGGATGCGATAAAGAATTGTGTTAATTTCGGCAAAAATGCTAATATCAATGATCCTC
>NZ_DKSP01000104.1:40610-40803 GCF_002472745.1 Sphingobacterium sp. UBA7253
GAGGATCATTGATATTAGCATATAAAAGCACAAGAAATGAAAAGTCTAAAAGAACTGATTGATACAGGTAATTCGGGATGGAAGCTGGTTGAGGGCTGGTTGAAGGAAGCGACAAATTCATATGAAGTGCTTCCTCAAAACCCTAAGCGGGCTGATGAGGAACTTTTAAGGGCACAAATTACGACGAAATCTC
>NZ_DKSP01000156.1:0-1398 GCF_002472745.1 Sphingobacterium sp. UBA7253
GAAAATTAAATGTAAATTTAAGTTTAATATTACCCTTCTTGATGAAAAGGATATTAACCTAGCGAAGTTGCAGGAATCAATAAGGATAGCTTGTTTCGAGGAATTTGTTGATGATCTTCCAATGGGCTTAAATACAAAAATCGGGAACGTGGGCTTGCAGATCAGTCGAGGGCAAAAACAACGTATACTGATAGCGCGTGCAATTTATAAAGATCCCCAATATCTGTTCTTTGATGAGGCAACAAGTTCTCTGGATGCTAATACAGAGAAAGCAATACTCTACAATCTCAACGAATTTTTCAAGAACAGGACGGTAGTAGTTATAGCACACAGGTTAAGTACGGTAAAAAACGCAGATCAGATAATTGTACTGGAATCAGGGAAAATTATCGAAAACGGCAATCATAATGATTCGGTCCATTCGAAAGGACAGTACTATTCATTAGTAAAAAATCAATTGGAATTAAGTAATTAATATGAAAAATATACTTTTAATAGGATTTACAATGTTATTTAATAACATTTATTCACAAACTCTTGATATGGAAAAATTTCAGGTAAGTGGCCTTGTTGTGAGCGCACAGGATCATAAACCCCTGAAAGGTGTAGATATATTTATTGAGGATAAAAAGATAGGGATAACAGATGATAAAGGTTATTTTAGCGACGAAGTTATAGCTTCCTCAAACGATAAACCTGTAGTGATTGTTTTTAAAAAAAGTGGTTTTAAGGATTTTAAACAATCAGAAAGAGTCCATCCTTCCCTTTTGAAGAAAGGATTTAATTTTATTATTGGTCTGTGTGGTTCTAGTGACGCGAACCCCTTTAGTGATACAAGAATGGGTGCTTTGTCTTATGCTAAAACGAAGGATAGGCTTCCTGAGGTGATGAAGAAAGACCTTTTTAATAAGGATTTAAATGCATTGAGGATGGAAAAAGGTAAAGTGCTTTTTGAATATAAAGGTCAGCCATATCTCCTCAGTGAAAGTAGCTGGATAAAACTTGAATCACTTGATGATATAGTTGTCATTGATGGACGGGAAAAAGGCAAAGCAAGGGATATAAATCATATGATCCAGAGAGATCAGATCAAAGGCATGACTCCTGACGCTGAGAAAAAGTCCGTAATTAATATTACTACTTTTAAGAGCCCTTAAATACAGAGGTGAAGCTTTAATATTTACTACGCTGTGTTAACATTCACCCTATAACAGATGATATAGTGCCATTTCCGCGACTATGGTATCTACTGTTATGCTATTTTAAGTAATAAAGCTGATTTGTTATACACGTATTAGTATACTTTAAGCAATCCCACTGATATTAGCTCAGTCCCTCATTTTCCCAAACACGGCCCTGAGCCTCCTCCATTGGATTGAACCCGGCCGACCCTTCTTT
>NZ_DKSP01000156.1:1599-3357 GCF_002472745.1 Sphingobacterium sp. UBA7253
CTAATCTTTCGATTAGCTTTTTTCAGTGAACCAATAGGTACGAAACTCGATTTTTTTTGGAATATTTATGATCATTGAACCAATTTAAAAGACTGTCTATATGAGCACAAGTTGGATATAAAGAAACCAAAACCTATAAGGAGATATTGCACATATTATCCTTTGCCGATGAAAACGGCAACGACAATATGAAGCCGGTCGTTGAAGTCAATTACAGGCAAGTCATGGCGCTGTGCATATTGTAGAAAGCGAGATGGAACGGATTAATAATGACCCCGATTTACAGCATTTAATACAGCAGGAGTGAATTAGTGCCAATTCACCGTTAAAAATTAATCCAAATTTTCTATCTTTGTGGTCTGTTATACTATATCTAACATATTATCTGGTCTTACTCGAAAGACAACTCTAAAACAGAGTAATTAATGCATTGAAATTTTTTGGTTTTTAATGTACAGATAATCCTATCGACTTATTTCTTAATCTTAAACAAAACAAACGATTATCAAATCGATTGCATTATCACTTTTGCGGTGTATTCAACATTTCAAAATGTGGTGAAACGATGACTAAAAATGAATAGTAAACAGTTAATAAGTAGAGATATCGAGGTATTTTACAATAGAGCATCCGAAGAAACTCGACTTGACAAAGGAATGGGCGTATTTGAATTTGAAAGAATTAAATCACTCGTAGAAAAATATATACCAACTTCATCTTCAAAAATAATAGACATTGGTGGTGGTACGGGAAAGTATTCGGAATGGCTTGCTAAAAAAGGACATCAAGTTCATTTAGTAGAGCCAGTTGCAAAACATATACAAATAGCCCAAAACAGAGCGAATAGATTAAAGAACAGTTTTTCTGTACATTTAGGAGAAGCTCGAAAATTGGAATTTCCAGATAATTATGCAGACCTAATAATACTGCACGGCCCTCTTTATCATCTTCAAAAAAAGGAGGATAGAGATTTAGCCATTTGCGAAGCTAAACGTATTTTAAAGAGTGATGGGATTATTTTGGGTTTTGCCATCAATTATACGGCATCAACGCTGGTTGGTCTTTTAAACGGCTTAATTCACAAAAAGCCATTTTTTGACATGTGCAAAGAAGAATTAATAAGGGGGATGCACAATCCGCCCGATGATTTTCCTTGGCTTTTAGCAGAAGCATTTTATCATAAGCCACAACAGCTAAAAGATGAATTTATAAATCAAGGCTTAATCTATCTAAATACTTATGCGGTTGAGGGTATGGTTGGATAAAGAATACTTTGCCAATATGCTGAATAACAAAAAACGAAGAACATTAATGGAACTTATTCAAGTTACTGAAAATGACAGCTATCTTTTACCCTTTAGTCCACACATGATGATAGCTGTGCGAAAAAAATATAGTTATGGAAAATAAAGAAAAATATTACAGAGCATTAATAGAAAATGACGGTCAACTCAATGAAATTGACCTCGGGGAAAAAATAGGACTTAATGAAGATGAAACAAACGAAATAATTGTACAGCTTCTATCTGAACATAAAATTGAATATGCAGAAAATAGAGCGTGTAATTACAGTCTAATGAAAGGGGTAAGAAAGAAAAATAACAGCAGGTAATGATAGCTAAATTTTACAACGAAACATTGTCTAAACTGGAAACGGCAATCAATGAATTGGAAATTGAAACTGATTGTTCCGTACAACGGATGGAGGCTGTTATACACTTTATCCTTGAAGCACAGCCCTGAGCCTCCATTGGATCG
>NZ_DKSP01000137.1:0-203 GCF_002472745.1 Sphingobacterium sp. UBA7253
CTTTTGTCGGAATATTCAATAAGCACAGAACCAGTTTGCATGAAATCTATAAATTGTGGTCAAATGCCGAAAGGGACTGTCTCAGGTAAGTATGTAAATAAAAACTATGGAGTTCAGTTAGGTTCCTTAATAACTGGACTCGGTTTTCAGAGATGTTAATGTAATCTCCCAAATCTGGTGTGCTTTCGTCCGGAACCCGTGGT
>NZ_DKSP01000137.1:320-23578 GCF_002472745.1 Sphingobacterium sp. UBA7253
GAACTACAGTTCTGTTGATTTCTTAAAGTTCTGCGGATAGAGATCCCTTATATTTTTATGATTGGTGGAGGCTATGTTGAGCAAAGTTTGCTTTAGCCATTGATATGGGTTTACATCATGTTTTTTGCAGATCGCAAAGAACGAGTATATCATTGCCGACCGCTGAGCTGCCTCATGGCTGCCCGCGAAGAGATAGTTTTTGCGTCCCAGATTATGTAAAACTTTACATAAGCTAGGTTATGCATAGTTAGTGATTATGTAAAGTAATTTCTCAGAAGTCATTTATAAGGCTTGTTTGTTCAGAAGAACTTTACATAATCATACGTTTTATCAATGGTCACAATGTCGTAACCATTAATAAAACAACTATGAGTAAGATACTAAACACCTTTGATCGACTGATCCTTGATGCGAGTGAAGTACTCTCGAACAAACTTCTGAGATCCAAGAACACCGTCAAATGGTACCGCGTTTATTGGCGGCAGATGCAACGACAATTAGCGAAAAAGGGGATCATGGATTTCAATTCGCAGATTGGGCAGCAATACCTACTCGATTCATTTGGCATGTTTGATTATTCCACACTTTCCAAGTGCAACAAAGATATTGTCAAGATTGTCAACGTACTTTGCGAGTATTATGATACCGGCACACTGGTCAGCACCAAAGAACGCTTCGCAGTAGACGGTGTCATCGGTATACAGATGAAGGAATTCATAAGTTACCTGGAATCAATGAGACTAAAGCCATCTACCACCAAAGAACGCGAGCATTATCTTGGTAGGTTTTTATTCTACCTTAAAGGCCAGAACATATATGCAATGAGTGAGGTTAACAAAGTTGTTATCTTTGATTACCTCAAGACCTTGAACAGGCTAAAGCCAAGTGTAATCCATATGACCCTGCGGGCCATACGTAGTTTTTTGAAGTACCTATTTGAACAAGGACAGCTAAAGGCTGATACCTCTATCCTGGTACCTAAAGATAAATACATTAAGCAGGCACGTCTACCTTCCACTCATAATGTTGATGAAATCCAGCGCATGATTTCTGCGATCGATCGTTCCAGGCCTTGTGGCAAACGTGATTATGCAATAGTCCTACTCGCTTGCAGGCTAGGTATGCGTGCATCCGATATCGGTGGACTTAAGTTCGATAGCTTGCGTTGGGAAGAGTGTCTTATCTCGTTCAATCAATATAAAACGGAACGGCTGCTCCAGCTGCCGCTTTTGGTTGAGGTCGGTGAGGCGATCATTGACTATCTGAAATACGCAAGACCAAAATCCAGTGAGCCATATGTGTTTTTGACAGGCCGTTCGCCGATCGGGCGTCTATACACCAGTTCGGTCACACACGCAGTTCAAAAAGCCTTCCTCGCCTCTGGTGTCAATGTACAACACCGGAGGTATGGCCCTCATGCACTCCGTCACAGTCTGGCAAGCCTGTTGTTAGAACAAAATACCGTGATGCCTGTGATCACAGAGGTGCTAGGCCATGAGAACTCTGCTTCAACCCGATATTATCTGCGTATAGACCTAGCCTCTATGAAACAGTGCATGTTAGACGTGTCATCTGTGCCTGTTACATTTTACGAGCAGAAAGGAGGCTACTTCTATGCGTAATAAATTTGTTGGTATCTATGCGCCGTATCTAGAGCAATACCTCGCCGATAAACGGCAGCTTGGCTTTAAGCAGGAAACGGAAGAAGCAATTTTTAGCGTTTTCGACCGTTTCACGATAGAGCGTGGCGAAACACGAGTGGGCATAACAGCGGAGCTTTCGCAATCCTGGTCAAAAGCGGGTTCTGATTTGTCCAGTTCTTACAATTATCACCGGGCCGTGCTCATCAATCTATTGGCATCGTTTCTTAATGAACAGGGAATCCTTTCCTATGTCTCGCGTCTGCCTGTTTTTAGACAGGATTTTGTGCCTTATATCTACAGCCATGAAGAATTGCAGAAAATTTTTGACGCTGCTGACAGTTATCGGGTAATCAAAGGTATGCGGCATACCATGTTTGCCATACCGGCCCTTCTGAGATTATTGTATGCCACCGGCTTAAGAAGTGGTGAAGCCTTAGCTTTATCCACATCCGACGTTAATCTCAAAGACCAGTACCTGATCGTTCGCGACAGCAAGAATGGACAGCAACGCGTAATCCCTTTTTCTGTTTCAACAACAGCAGTACTAAGCCAATATGCATTTTACAGAGATCGGTTGCCTGCCGATCTTAAAAAAGATGACCGATTCTTCATTGCACCCGACGGCAGGCGCATCTCCCGAGATACGCTCAGTAGATGGTTTAGTCGGCTATTATCTACCGCAGGAATCAGTTCTAGGCGCGGCGCTACGCTGCATGCACTCCGGCATACATTTAGTGTTCATTCATTGGCAATGATGGCCGAACACGGGACCGATATCTATTGTGCCCTACCCATACTATCCACCTATTTGGGACACAAGACGATAGAATCTACCAATCACTACGTTAGACTGGTATCAACTATTTACCCAGATCTGTTAAGGGACGTTGATAAGATCTGCTTTAATGTCTTTCCTAATACTATCGGCTATGAAACCTACTGACTTTTCAAAATATCTCTCCGATTTTCTGACCAAATATCTGGTGCACGAACGTGGTGCCAGCAGGAATACGGTATGTGCATACCGCGATACTTTCGTACTGTTCATTGGTTACATGGCAACGCAAAACATATCGGTGAATAAGCTTACTTTGGAAGCCATCAACCAAAGTGTAGTGGTCAAATTCCTTGACTGGCTACAAGCAGAACGCAAAAATAGCAATTCAACTAGAAATGCGAGGCTGGCTGCGATCCATGCTTTTTTCGGTTATGTCCAATATCAACAACCAGATTACCTGTATGAATACCAGAAGATACTATCCATCCCGATGAAACGTAAAGCAACCGTCCCCATGAACTACTTAACCGTGGACGGGATAAAAGCGTTGTTACAGCAACCCGATATCCACACCGTCAGAGGTAGACGTGACCTAGCTTTACTTTCGCTCATGTACGATACCGGTGCGAGGGTGCAGGAGGTAATCGATCTTACACCGTGCAGTTTGAGATTGGATGTATTAAATACGATCCGTATCACAGGAAAAGGCAATAAGACACGTATTGTCCCCATGTTGGACGAACAGGTTAAGTTATTGAAACCATATATTGTAGAAAATCGACTAGATCAAGAGAGTAATAATAAACATCCCTTATTCTTTAACAGCCGTGGAGACAAACTCACCCGGGCCGGCGTAAATCATATTCTGATCAAGTATGCAGATATGGCTAGAAAAACAAGCGGAGTCTTTTTACCAGAGAAGATCAGTTGCCATATACTGCGACATTCCAAAGCGATGCATTTACTACAGGCTGGCGTCAATCTAGTATATATCCGAGATATACTTGGACATGTTTCCGTTCAGACTACGGAGGTTTATGCGAGGGCAGATTCAAAAGCTAAGCGCTTGGCAATTGAGAAAGCCTACACGTCGGTTACTCCCGAAAAGGAACCGGTATGGTTGTCAAATGACAATCTGATGGATTGGCTTAAACACTTTTGATGACTTTATTATGTAAAGTGATGCGGCAATGAAAACAACCTGCAACACTCTGGAATCCAATCAATTGTCGCGCGCTTTACATAATCACTAACTATGCATAACCCAGTGCAACGGGTCTTATCGCATTTTCGATGCTATTGTTGTCGATTTTCAGACTTCCGTCTTTTAGGTATTCGGTCAGCGGATCCCATCTGTCGGCTGCATAATCCATCGCTTTGCCGATCTGGCTCTTGGGTAAAGTATTCTTTATTTCCTTTGCGATCCACATTCCCATTTCATTGATCACCGGAAAAGCTTCCTTTAAGCGCAGTTCTTTGACCTTTGCAGTATCCAGCCCCATCTATTTGGCCTTTCTTTCTGTTTCATATAATTTCTGGATATAGGTCAGCGCCTTTTGGGACCGCGGCGCATCGTTGTTCAGCGCGCGCTCGAACTCACGTCGGGCATGTGCCCAGCAGGCAAGATGGGTGACATCTTTTTTCTTGCCGTAATTCTCGTAGACCGCATAGCCGTCCGTCTGCAGATAACCTTTAAAGGTTCCCAGTATAGGCAGGGGCGCGCTGCTCCCACGGGTTGGACTATAGTCGAACAGCACGGTGCCGTCCACAGGTGCATGGTATACCCAATAATACCCCCGATGGGCAGCGCCCTTTTTATCGCTGTCCAGTACTTTTATAGGGGTCTCATCGACCTGTAAATAACCTTGTGATTTTATATCGAAGACCAGTTGATCATAGAGTGGTTCGAGTTTGATAAGGGCTTCTTTTGTCCAGCCCTCGATGGTAGAGGAAGGGATCTGTATGTTTTCTCTTAAAAAGCGTTGCTTCTGCCGGTATAATGGTAGGTGGTCCATGTATTTATCGGTCAGGATCATCGCCAGCAGACCTGCTCCGGGAATGCCCTTGTCGATGACACGCTCGGGCAGTTCTCCGATCTTGACGCCTTCTCCGTTTTTAGCCGCATATTTATAACGGATATAGCGTTTGATATAGAACTTGGCCGGTTCGCATTCCAGTTCCTCCGTAATTTCCTTTCCGATACATACCATATTCGACAGGTCTGCTTCGGGATGGATCTCGATTTCTTCTACAGGGAGATGTTCGGGCAACTTTGTACGTCCTTTATGGTTCGGGCGTGCACGGATGTATTCAATCTTTTCTCTGGTTTCTTCCTCTTGCTGTTCTATGTCGGCAGCTTCAGCCTCAAAAGGGAGCAGCGTCTGGTTAGGATCGCCTTGGAAACGCTCTCTTTTCTGTCCGTACTGCATCCGTTGGAACATCTCTACCTGAGCCTTGAGATAGTCCCGTTCCAAGGTAAGACTGTCGATTTCTGCCTGTTGTTTCTTTGCATGATGGAGATGGGCACTTTCTCCGGCAAGCTTCTTCCTTGCCAGCTTGAGAAGTTCACTCCTTGAGAGGTTTTCCAGTGCCGTTTCCATACCTTAAAGATACGGATTTGCCTGCATTTGTGCAATCAAAAAAGCTGTTTTTGTGGCAATGAATAACGTTTTTTCTGTATACTTTTTACAACCTGGACGCCCTCGATGAGCAATACCAGATCGCTCCATGACAGTTCACCATTCTTAAGTGCAGATGTACCAAAAGTACCCTGCTCCAGTCGTTTGTAATAAAGGACAAAGCCCCCGTGTTCCCAGTGCAGAAGTTTGATATGGGTACGGCTACGGTTCAAAAACACAAATACCTCACCGCTGGTCGGCTGGCGCTGCATCACCGAAATGACCAGGCCGCAAAGACCGTCGAAACTCTTGCGCATGTCGCAGTGGCCGTCGTAGAGATAGAAACGATGAGAAGACCCTAACGAAAACATTAGTACAGACGGATCAGCTGCGAGAGAAGGGCAAGATCATTTTCGATCTTTATACGTACCCCATTGGGATAAATAACTTCAACATCGTTCTTTCTGTTGTCCTTATCAATTGTTATAAAGCTTCCGCTAGTCATATTGTTTTCTTTACTGCGCGAAAACCAGTAATAAAAGGTGGCTTCGTTGATCCCATTTTCCGCGCAGTAAGCTTTCTTGCTTTTTCCGCTCTGTTGCCAGTCCGATATCATCGAAAGCATCTGTAATCTTTTTTCTTCTTTGCTCATACAGCAAAGCTCTGCATTATAGCTCGCTCAAAAAATATGCACTTGGTCGGGCGGATACTTTTTGTCGGAATATTCAATTTATCAATCCATGTGATTATAACATGTTAAACAGACTTCGTTTTCAGATATTACGTTTCCTTTACAATTTTTGTTCGAGCAAATTTTCCGTTGTACTTTATATTCTCTTCTGCAAATTAAACACTCAATTTTATTTGATGTAGGCTTATTGGGCGAGAGAAAGGACCATTTTGGATTTATATCTATACTTAAATGTCTACTAAGCCAATATGAACATTCAGGACAAGAATATCGTCTACTATTAATATCGTAGGGTAAATATGATTTTAACACTCCTTTAGGAACAGACTCTTCAATAAAATCTAAAATTTGATAAAAGTAGGCGCTTTCTAAATCCATATCCCAAAAGCCAAACGTAGGATCAGAAGTAGACATATCCTTAAATAATTCTATCCATTTGATAGGATTATAAAAATAAGATATAATATTTAAGATTTTTCCAATAATATATTTGTATTCTAAGTTATCTATTCCCGTGCTATGAACAAGTTTGTTACGCATGATCCTCAATTCTTTGTATTCATCAACAAATGCAAGAATTGGGAAATTCTGTGGTAATACAGCACAGAAAACTCCTAATAAATTTTCCCCTGATATTGTTTGCAATTCGTCAAAATTGCGATCGGTTTTATTAGGGAGCGATGGCCAATCATATTTATTGTTCTCAATCAACAACAAAGCGCTTTTTTCTGTGATTTTACTTTTCATTAAATATTCTACACCTTGAAATAATACTATTAAGGAGGTACTAACGGTAATTCCATTATGTTTCCAATAATCTTCAATAGTGATTTCATAGTTATCGAATATCTCATCTTGAATAAGTGCGTTTACATTGTTTGAGATATTAAAAAGCATTTCAAATGATTTCCAAAGACATTCTAATCCTAATTTCTCAAACCTATCTGGTTTTGGTATATTTTTAATCATTTAAACAGGGTATTTCTTTATTTTAAAAGAATGTATACAGGGATAATCGAGATAAATTTGGATATTCTAAGCCTAGTCTGGATAATGTGCCAAAAGAAATTTCATGAATTAGGGTCGTCTATTATTTTTTGTTGTGGAAATCCATATAAAATTGGGTGCGAAAACCACCTAAAGAATAATCCTAAGCATGTTGCTCTCAAGTTTCTATTTTATACTAAGTTCATTTTTTAAGACATTTACAAAATCTCTAAAAAATATGCATTTGGCCATAATTTTATTATAGTCTATCTCTGCAAATAATTCCCTGCAGTCAGATTCCACATATCTCCGTCGGCCTTTACTAGTTTCTCGTTTTAGTTTTTCTTTAGGGTCTTTTATACTAGTTGGATCTTTAGAAAATGTTAGTTTAGTTCCATATTTACGATTGATTAAATTAATATCAGCGAAAAGTAAAGCTTCCAATTCCCATACATTTAGTAAAATAACAGCCTTACAATTATTGGCGTAATCCTGTACTTTTTGAAACCAAATATTCCTCGAATCAACCTTAAGTTTATCAGAATTAAACCCATCTAAATCTCTAATACACACTAACAAATCATACTTTTCTATTTTAGTCTCCGCTGTGATCTGTTTAAAAAATTTAAAACTTTCTAATCCATCTCCCCTTAATTTTTTACAAAGGGTTTTAAATCTTATTGCAGAGCCAAATTGAGGTTTTAATAGATTTTCAAGAGCTACAGTATCATTTGGATCCTCTCCGATTAAGCCAATTACCTTCATTCTTCTAAATCTGAATAAACCCAATAATCGCTTAAATAACCCACCTCTTCAACATAAGTTCTCGCCTTTTCTCTTTCATCATTTGATAGCCTTCGTATAGATGTTCCGGAGTCTTTTGAATATGATACTATTTGAATTCTACTTAATTCTTCAATTTCAACGTAATTTAAAACTAAAGGAGAATGAGTTGATATAATAATTTGATTGAAGTCACTACGTTCCTTAATGAATTGCATTAAAAGATCAAATTGGTGGGGATGTATTCCTAACTCTGGCTCTTCTATCAAAATTACGCTTTCTTTCAAATCTTGTATTTGGGCAATAATATAGAATAATCTTTTTGTTCCATCAGAAAGATTGTTCCACGGTAACCAAGTATCATTTACGAAATACTCTATCTTGATGTTTTCAACATTAAAGCGTAGTTCGTCAAAATAAATATTAATATTTGAATTAAAACGTATATTCTTTATAGGGGTGTATTTTGAAAGTACACGGATAAATTCATCACTAAAAACAAATTTTGACTTAATATAATCAGTTGGAATTTCTTTTATCATATGGGAGTCAATTTGATCTGAACTTTTATTCTCGAAAAAATCTAAAAACTCAGTTTCTATGTTCCAAAAATAACGGTCTAAAAAATTATTTCCGATAGAATATATGCCTTCATACATATCAAAATCGATGATCAGCTTACCAGGTAAATCAATGAATTCAGGAGAAATAGGTAGATTGTACTCTAAGAGTATCGTACGAGGAAAAGTTAACATTACTGATCGTAGAGCATAATTATAAAAAAGTTGGCGAGATTTTACTATTAATGTTCCTTCGGATTCCCCAGCTAATAATTTTCCTCTATGATTTAACGGCAGATAAGTGCCATTTAAGGTATAAGTTCTTTTGAAAAAATACTTTTGACCAGGATTAATTTCTATATCTTCCGGGCTAAAAGCTTGTCTTTCATAATTCACTTCGAACAAATCGGCCCCGCTTAAAGACTCCATTACAAAGGATAGCGCTTTAACGTGACTATCCTGAGGTAGCCCTTTCGGCCTTAAAGCCTCTTTTACAATATAAAGCAAATTTGACTTTCCTGCTCCATTCTTCCCAATAATAATATTAAGGCCATTATTAAAATCAGCATTTATCTTATGGATTGATCTAAATCCAACAACTGCTATATTTTTCAAATAAAGACTTTCAATCAGTTTTTTAGTCATATACAAATGTAAAATTTATTGAACAAAAATCTACAATAATAGCGACGTCGAATCTTTGATGACCTTCTTTTGTATTATTTTGAAAATTTGAGCGTAAATATCTGTTACTGTCCGACCTTCTAGACCGAATGCATGACTCAGATCATCAGTTTAATATTTTATTAAATTTTAGGCTTAGTAGTAGTCAAAATAAATACAAGCCATACGCAAAATACTAGCGAAAATCCGATCCAAGGAGTTTTCATACTAAGGGCGGAGAAAAGCCCAATAGTCGATAGAATACAAAAGAGTAAGAATAATAATAAGGTCTTCATAATTGTAAGATTTAGAAATAATGAAATTATACTGCAATGAACTTCATCGCAGTATATACTTAAGCAGCTTGTTTGTTCTTATTTTTCTTTTTCTTCGATTTATTTTTTTTATCTTTTTTTGAGTCGATTTTTCTCAGAATTCTCATTACCTTTTTTTGGACATCATCAACAATTTTCCAGTCTTTTTCTATATAGATATCTGTTACTCTATTCCCTTCGTCGACATGATTTAGAGCGAGTGAGACATCATCTTTATTTAAGCGGCATCTATTTCTAGCAGTGTTTGCAAAAGTATGTCTTGCCCAGTACAAGGTGAGATTTTTAATTCCGGTTAGGTTACGAAGGTGGAGCATTCCCTTTGATAATGCATAATTAAGGTAATTAGGATTTCTATATCGATTTCGTAGTTTTTCGATATATTTTTCGAGAAGTGGCCTCGCTTCATCAATTATTCTAATGCTAATAAAGGCATTGTCTTTTCTTAAATCCTTAGTCTTTTTTCGATTGTAATCTATTCTACCATTTCTGATATCTGATCTATTTAAGTAGTATAGATCAATAGCATTAATGCCACAGAGGTAGAACGATAGCATATAGAGTTCTTTGGCTAATTCAGCTCGACTGTTGGCTACTGTAGGCCAATCCCTTAATTTTAAAACATCATCAATTTCATTGTTTCTGTTTTTTGTGAGAGGGGGAGAACCAACCTTATATTTTGAAAAAGGGTAATGTTTGATTCGATAGATCCCCAAATCTTCGTTGTTGTATTTTCTTCTGGCCTCGTTAAAGAGGGTTCTTAAATCTCGCATGTGATTGTGAAGCCCACTGTCCGATAGACCTTTCTCAGTTGTTATGACTGGATTTCCAAATTGATTAATCCTAGTCATGATTCTATCGGACTTCAGGAATCGTTCATACATAAACAGCATGTTTGAATTTATTTCCTTTATGGATACAGTCTGTCTTTTAAAATAATCAACAAGGCTATTGCAGATAGCTGTATGATTCTTCGCAGTTCCTGTTCTACCATCAGCTTTTAATCGTTCGATATGTTCCCTACAAAATGATATGAATTCTACATCCTCATCCATATCTTTTAGGTAATCTTTTAAAGCTTCCGCTGTAAAATATTCAAGTCTCCCATCAAGTTCGCTAATTGCTTTACGGTATTCTTTGAGTTGGTCATTTAACTTATCAAGAACAAAGCTGTCTTTGATCTTTTTTTCTTTAGTGAGTTGCTTCTGAACAACATAGTGATTGGTGTCCAAAAACTTTCTTTCTCCCTTGTGATAGACACAGATTTTTACATTGTAGGTGCCATCGGATTTCTTGTGGTGTTCATAAACTTTCGCGCTTACGGTTGCCATAATTTTTTTCTTTAGCACGTAAAAATTCCCGTTACATATTTGTTACATTTTTACGTGAAGTTCAACAAAAAACTATGCAAAACTGGCCGAATAGGGTACTTTACCCATGGCCATCACATCAATGGAAATTGATGCGAAGAAACGAAAAAAGCGGCTTTTTCGCATAGAAAAGCCGCTTTTTTGCTTTGTGCTCCCACCTGGGCTCGAACCAGGGACCAAAAGATTATGAGTCTAATAGTCGATACCAATTATCTGACTGAAAAAATTGGTTCGACTTGTTACGGATGGGCACTAGGCAATTTTTAGTATTGTTCCTTACTCATCTAAATTTTTAACGACTGAATGTTGAATTTAAATATGAAAAATTTAAATCGTTTCAAATTTTGAACGTAAACGGTTTGACATGTAGAGTAATGAATCAATATGAAATTTTAGTAAATATTTTTTTATGATTTTAATAAAGAAAAATGGAAAATCAGAAATTAATCAATTGGAGAACGAAGAAAAAAAGAATGACAAAGTGAGTCTACTCAATTTAAAACAATTATGGGATAATAAATATACTCCTCCCTAAATTAATCAATAAACTTAAGTCAATCGATTTGAAGACGTCATGTTGATTATATTACTAATATTGAGATTTTATTTACTAAATACCTATGCCAAAAAAGATAGTTACAAAAGAGAATTACGATGTTGGTAAATTGTATAAAAAAGACGATACAACAGCAGACCTAAAAGTAAAAAATGAAGAAAAATTAGTAAATTTAATAGTTAAAATTTTGGTTAAAAAAGCAATAAACGAAGCTAATGAAAAAGGGTATACGCTATTTAAGATACAGCAGTGATGGTCAAAGTTTACATAGTATCGAACGTCAGGATTTAATAACAAGCCAATGGATGAATAATAGCGGTGTGGAAATTGTGGATACATTTATCGACGAAGGACACACTGCACGAAACTTTGATAGGCCGGATATTAAAGTTCTTTTTGACTTTATCAAAAAGAACCATGATCAAATTGATTACTTGGTCGTAGCTGAGTTAACAAGATTCAGTAGGATCGCAGGCGACGCCATTAATATGGTTACAAAAATTCAAGCACTTTATGATGTGAGGATTGTAAGCGCTAGTAGAGGATCAATTTATGATTGTATGGATCATAATTCATTCTTTATAATGGGGCTTGAATTTTTAATGGGTAATTCTGAAAATATAAAAAGACAGAATGATATAAATGCAGGAATCTATACTGCCAAAGCGGTTAAAGGACTTTGGATTCAAGGCGGGCGGGCTCCATTTGGTTATAAAAAGGAGGGTAAGAATGAGGCACGTCGTCTAGTAGTGGATGAAAGTGAAGCAATTGTCGTTAGATATATTTATGATGCTTATATAGCAGGAGTTGCTTTATACAAAATTAAGGAAAAGGCAATAGAAATGGGATTAAAACGCACGGCAACTACTGCCGTTGAACGAATATTAACAAACCCTTTATATTATGGATTTCAACAAGTCAAAGCATGGAAACAAAATCCAGGAGGGTTATTCCCTCTAAAAAATCACGAGCCAATTATTGAAGCAACGACTTGGAAATTAGTTAATGAAAAGATAAAAAGAGGTAATAAAGAAAGGAAAATTTATGACGACCTAATTCCACTACGTGGTGCCTTACGCTGCCATTGTGGAAAACTATTAACTGGTGCTGCTAGTAAAGGGAAAATGGGAAAATACTATTATTATTATAAATGTAGCATCGCTAGTGCCCATAATAATATAAGTGCTAAAAAAGCTCACAAACAATTATCCGGCGCTTTAGAATTAATGAGTCTTCCTGAAAAACTAATATCGAGTATAAAGGAGAAGAGCCAGATCGAGATGGAGATAACTTTAAAGGAACATAAAACATTATTAAAACAACGCCAAATCGAATACGAGCAGACAGGAGAAAAGCTTATGTCAATCGAAGAAAAATGGATTACAAATCGGATTCAACACGATACTTATGAAAGGTGGCATAATGAGTTGACTATAAAAAAAGAATCTCTTAAAGAACAAATTGATAAGTTAAGACATAATGGAGATAAGACATTTTTATTGTTACGAGATCAATTATTTTATCTTTCAGACCTTAATTACGTTTATACAGAAGCTAACACAATAGAAAAGCAGGAACTCATTAAAATGGTGTTCGACGACTTTTTATACTATGAGAATGGTATCTATCGAACTCCATATATTATGGAACCTTTTATTCGTAATGAATTGAAAATGAGAGAAATGGGGTGTTTAGATTATACAAAAAAACGGGATAATTTTTCAATTATCCCGTCAAGTGGAGCTGGAGAGATTCGAACTCTCGTCCAGTCATGGTACTGTATACGCTTTCTACATGTTTAGCTTCTCTTTAATTGTCGAGCGAGGGAAGGTGAGTCGCTTACCTATACCGTACGCCGTAGTTGCTGTTTCTCACAAGTGCTTAGCAACATCACACTTGCCAGTTCTATTGTTCGATGCCCCGAATGTTAAACCAAAGAACAGGATCTAACGGGACAAATAGCTATGTTAAGTCTAACTTAAGCAGCTAAGGCGTAGTTTTCTTCGCCAGTTATAATTCTGAAAGTTCAGATTAAAGTGCTCTACTAACAACGCACTACATGCTTACATAACCGTCTCCATCCTGTCAATTCCGGTCAACCCCAATTATGTCTTACAAAGGTACTATTTTTTTGCTTAATCAGCAAGATGTGTCGTGTTCTGACCTAATGTCTCGTTATTTGGTTGGAAACAAATGAGATAGTTTCTGTATTTGCCTGATGAAAGCATGAGAATGGCAAAAGTTCATGATAGCGTCCAAACCAGAGGTACATTCAAATAACTGTTTGCACCTAATTGTTTGCACAGAAATTTATCGGTGAACAACAAAGTTATGGTTGAAAAAAAGCTGGATATAAAATCCAGCTTTTTTATTATTTGATCAATCCAATTATTTGATCAATCCAGCTCTTTTCAACAAAGGTTCTACCGAAGGTTCTTGTCCGCGGAAACGTTTGTAAAGGACCATTGGATGTTCGGTACCACCTTTTGAAAGTATATTATCCTTGAATTTGGCCGCGATCTCCTTGTTGAAGATGCCGTTTTGTTTAAAGTAGTCAAATGCATCGGCATCCAGTACTTCGGCCCATTTGTAGCTGTAATAGCCCGAAGAATAACCGCCATTGAAAATATGGGAGAAGGCTGTGCTCATGGCATTTTCCTTGACATCAGGATAGAGTTTTGTCGAGGCAAACTGTTCATCTTCGAATGCTTTCAGATCCGAGATCGCGGTTGGATCCTGTCCATGCCAGCCCATATCCAATAGACCAAAGCTCAATTGGCGCATTGTTGCCATACCCTCAAGAAATGAAGCGCTTTCGCGGATCTTTTCGACAAGTTCAATCGGGATCACTTCGCCAGTTTCATAGTGTTTGGCAAATAGCTCAAGAGCTTCTTTTTCGTAGCACCAGTTTTCCATCACTTGACTCGGTAGCTCGACAAAATCCCAATATACAGAGGTTCCAGATAGTGTAGGATAAGTGCTATCAGCCAACATACCATGTAGGGCATGTCCAAATTCGTGAAATAATGTGGTCACTTCCTGAAAGGTCAACAGCGAAGGTTTTGAAGCTGTAGGACGCGTAAAATTGCAAACAATGGAGACATGCGGACGTTCTTGTTTACCCTGTTGAATGTACTGTGGTTTGAAAGAGGTCATCCAGGCCCCATTTCTCTTTCCTTTACGCGGGAAGAAATCGGCATAGAAGATAGCGACTAATTCACCGTTGTCTTTACTGACCTCAAATGTTTGTACTTCTTCGTGGTAGGTATCTATTGTATCAACTGCCTTGAAGTTGATGCCAAACAAGCGATGGGCTACTTCAAATGCACCTTGTAAGACATTTTCAAGTTTGAAATAAGGTTTGAGCTTTTCATCGTCCAGATTAAAGCGTTCTTGTTTCAGCTTTTCGGCATAATAGGCGCCATCCCATTTTTCCAATTGGTCTATGCCATGCATATTTTTTGCAAATTGGGATAATTCTGCAAATTCTTTCACTGCTGCTGGTTTCGCTTTTCCAAGTAGGTCGTTTAGGAATTCGGTGACTTTGCTTGGATTTTGTGCCATACGTTCGGCAAGGACAAAGTCTGCATGGGTGGCGTATCCTAATAATTTGGCCCGTTCGAAGCGAAGTTTTACAATTTTAAGGACATTGTCCACGTTGTTGTGCTCGTTGTCCTGAAAAGCTTTACGGCCTGCGGCGAGGGTAATTTCTTTGCGAAGTTCTCGATTGTCGGCATAAGTGACAAAAGGAAGATAGCTCGGGAAATCCAGAGTAAAAAGCCAGCCTTCTTTTTCGTTGGCTTTAGCCAAAGCATGTGCAGCTTCTACAGCACCCTCTGGAAGTCCGGCAAGATCTTTTTCGTCTGTTACCAACAGCTGATAGGCATTGGTTTCGGCCAGGACATTCTCCCCGAATTTCAATTTTAAAAGTGATAGCTCGGCATCTATTTCGCGGAGCTTTTCTTTCTGTTCATCATTTAAAAGTGCGCCGTTGCGTACAAAATCCTTATAGGATTTTTCCAATAAGGTGGTTTGCTCTGCCGTCAATGTCAGTTGATCCTTCTGATCGTATACAGCCTTAACCCTTTTGAAAAGATCGAAATTTAAGGTGATATCATTGCCTAAAGCAGATAGTTTTGGGGCGACGTCCTGTGCGATCTTTTCGAGATCAGCATTGGTTTCAGCGGAATGGAGATTGA
Organism: Sphingobacterium sp. UBA7253; assembly: GCF_002472745.1. Lineage (NCBI taxonomy): Bacteria > Pseudomonadati > Bacteroidota > Sphingobacteriia > Sphingobacteriales > Sphingobacteriaceae > Sphingobacterium > Sphingobacterium sp. UBA7253. Next base: position 15,501 of record NZ_DKSP01000137.1, read on the forward strand.
AAAAGATATTGGACAAACGATCTAGTGTCTGTCCAGAGTAGGACATAGCAGCGATGGTATTGTCGAAAGTTGCCGTTTCGGGATTGTTGACGATAGCATCGACTTCATCTTTTGTCTTCTGAATAGCTTCATCAAATGCGGGAATATAATCTTCGTTTTTTATCTGTGAAAACGGAGCCGTGTCGTGCTGCGTTTTAAATTTTTCTGTTAAAATACTCATAGGAGTAAATGTAATAAATATTTATTTCAAGCGATAACATCTGCTTAAATTATGGGGCTGAGATGATATTTGACCGAATAGGCGTTTAGACTGCGCCGAAAATTTAGGAGGAAAATTAGAACTGCATAAAAAAAGAGCTCAGAGGAGCTCTTTTTTATATTTGGATAAGAGATTAGGCCAGTTTTCCTAATGCTTCTTTGATTCTTTTTAAAGCTTCGATCAAACTTTCGTCTGAGGCTGCATAAGACAAGCGGATGTAATTGTCGTTACCGAATGAATCTCCACCTACTGTAGCTACGTGACCAACATTCAATAAGTACAATGCCAAATCAGATGAGTTTTTAATGACATTACCATCTTGGTCTTTTTTACCAAAGAACGAAGAGATTTCTGGGAAGAAATAGAATGCACCCTCTGGAAGATTTGTTCTTACGCCAGGGATTTCAGTCAATAGATCGTATACCAATTGGCGACGACGAGCGAAAGCTTCTTTCATTTTGTTGACAGATTCTAATCCTTGTTCATAAGCGACGATACCCGCACGTTGAGAAATTGAACATGTACCTGAGGTTGTCTGTCCTTGTAATTTATCATTCGCGGCAGCAATGGTTTTGTTGGCAGCGATATAACCTAAACGCCATCCCGTCATTGCAAATGCTTTTGAAAAGCCATTGATGATAATTACTCTATCTTTGATGCTTTCAAATTGTGCGATGGATTCGTGTTTGTCTACAAAATTGATATGTTCGTAGATTTCATCGGATAAGATAAATACCTGTGGATGTTTTTCGAAAACTTCAGCTAATGCAGCCAATTCATCTTTGCTGTAAACTGTTCCTGTGGGGTTGTTTGGCGAAGAGAACATAAACAATTTGGTTTTTGGTGTAATTGCCGCTTCCAATTGTGCTGGTGTAATCTTAAAGTTATTGTCGATCTCTGTATTGATAAATACCGATTTTCCTTCCGCTAAAACGACCATTTCGGAGTATGATACCCAATATGGTGTTGGGATAATTACCTCATCACCCGGGTTGATCAAAGTCAAAATTACATTAGACAGGGATTGTTTCGCACCTGTAGAAACAACAATTTGAGAAATATCATAATCTAAATTGTTTTCTGTCTTCAACTTGTTTACAATTGCCTGGCGCAATTCAGGGTATCCCGGTACCGGCGAATAACGCGTCCAGTTTTCATCTAGGGCTTTCTTCGCTGCATCTTTTACATGCTCAGGGGTGTTGAAATCAGGTTCACCTACGCTAAGGCTAATTACATTAACGCCTTTTGCTGCTAATTCGCGGCCCAACTTGGTCATTTTAAGTGTAGCCGATTCGGACAAATTATTTATCCTGTCTGATAAGTATGATGATGTGCTCATGGTAAGACAAAGATATTATATACGTTGCAAATAATCTTCTTTATTTTTGAGAATTTACAAAGAAAAGTAGCTCTTTTATTGAGCTTTTTTAATAAAAGGGCTGTTGAAGCGATTTAGCACAGTTATTTAATTGATCCCTGACGTTGGATGTTCAAAACTAATCGTTCTGATTTGTCGTTATATCTTTACCTTTGCGCTCACAAAAATGCTGGCTAGTCCTCATTTCATCATTAGCTCATAGAAGGTTTCATATAGAAGATAAGCATCATGTCAAGACAAAGAAGATTGGTTTTATTATCGCTTTTTACGGGAATAGGTTTGATGATTGTGAAGTTTTTTGCCTACTTTTTAACGGACTCCAGTGCAATCTTTACAGATGCGGCAGAGAGTATCGTTAATGTGATTGCTTCGGGTTTTGCATTTTATAGTATTTATCTTTCGGCGCAGCCTAAGGATGAGAATCATCCCTACGGGCATGGTAAAGTGGAATTCTTTTCGGTGTTTTTAGAAGGTGGACTTATTTTTATTGCTGGCGCCATTATCTTAGCCAAGGCTTGTTACAATCTTTTCTTTCCTGCAGCGTTAACACACCTTGAACAAGGGATTTATCTGATCGGTATTACATCTGTGATAAATTTTGCAGTAGGATTCTATATCATGAAGCGTGGACGTGCATTGGGGTCTATTACCTTGGTGGCGGATGGAAAACATCTGCAGGTAGATGCCTATAGTACGGTCGGATTGATACTGGGTTTATTATTGATGAGACTGACAGGTTTCCAATGGATCGATGTGGTCATTTCAATTGTACTGGGGCTTTTTATCCTCTTCAATGGTTATAAGCTACTTCGCCAATCGATCGGTGGATTGATGGATGAATCGGATACAGCGCTCGTACAGGATGTCGTCGAAATCTTGGAGCGCAATCGGAAAGATGAATGGATTGATGTTCATAATCTTCGTGTACAGCGCTATGGGAACGAACTCCATGTAGATTGCCATCTCACACTACCCCGTTACCTTGACTTGATCCAGGTGCATGATGAAATTTCTGCTGTAGATAAGATTGTCAATAAGGAAATGTCGGTACGGACCGAATTTTTCGTTCATGCGGATCCTTGTCTTCCACAGTGCTGCCAATATTGTCAGGTCGGCAATTGTCCAATTCGTTCGGAGCAATTTCGGGAACGAATTTCTTGGGACACAGACAATGTTACACGAAATCAGAAACATTTTTTATATGCTATTGCTGAATAGCGAATACAGTTTCTACCGTTCTTAACAGGAATAGTGTCTAGTCTGATTTCTTCGCGTATAGTAAACTAAAAAAAAGCTAGTTTATATAAATATATATAAAAAAAGGTATCTTTGCCTTTTAGCAAAAGAGTTTAAAAATCCTATATGAAGCACATTCGTAATTTCTGTATTATTGCGCATATTGACCATGGCAAAAGTACTTTGGCAGACCGCCTTTTAGAGTATACCAATACCATCAGTCAGCGTGAGGCACAGGCACAATTACTTGATAATATGGATTTGGAACGTGAACGTGGTATTACGATCAAGAGTCACGCCATCCAAATGAATTATAAAAGAGATGGTCAGGAATATATCTTGAACCTGATTGATACCCCGGGACACGTGGATTTTTCTTATGAGGTGTCGCGTTCAATTGCTGCCTGCGAGGGCGCTTTATTGATCGTTGATGCATCTCAAGGTATTCAGGCGCAAACGATTTCAAATTTATATCTAGCGTTGGAACATGATTTGGAAATCATCCCAATTCTTAACAAAATGGACCTTCCTGGTGCTATGCCTGAAGAAGTCAAAGATCAGATTGTGGATTTGATCGGTGGTGACCGCAATGCGATTATTCCTGCATCTGGTAAAACAGGTCTTGGTGTTCCGGATATTTTGGAGGCTATTGTGGACCGTATTCCACATCCAGTGGGTGATCCTGATGGACCTTTGCAAGCCTTGATTTTTGACTCTGTTTTCAACTCATTCCGTGGTATCATGGCTTACTTTAAAGTTGAAAATGGTGAAATCCGTAAGGGCGACCGCGTGAAATTTGTTGCTACTGGGAAAGAATATTTTGCCGATGAAATTGGTACGCTGAAGTTGAATCAAGTACCCAAAGAAGTCATTAAGACCGGTGATGTAGGTTATATTATCTCTGGTATCAAGGAGGCACGTGAAGTGAAAGTAGGGGATACCATTACGCATAAGGATCGTCCTTGTTCTGAGGCTATTCAAGGGTTTGAAGAGGTGAAACCGATGGTCTTTGCGGGTATTTATCCTGTGGATACGGAGGATTACGAGGAGTTGCGTGAATCGATGCACCGTTTGCAGCTAAACGATGCTTCTTTGGTGTTTGAACCAGAGTCGTCGGCAGCTTTGGGTTTCGGTTTCCGTTGTGGTTTCTTGGGTATGCTTCACATGGAGATTATTCAAGAGCGCCTAGAGCGCGAGTTTGATATGACGGTGATCACGACAGTTCCCAACGTATCCTATAAGGCCTATATGACCAAAGATAAAGAGGAAGTGATCGTACATAATCCTTCAGATCTACCGGATCCAAGTAAATTGGATTCAATCGAAGAGCCATATATCAAAGCTAATATTATTACGAAATCGGATTTCGTTGGACCAATTATGTCACTTTGTATCCAGAAACGCGGTACGATCATGAACCAGCATTATTTGACTTCAGATCGTGTTGAATTGGTTTTTGAAATGCCAATGGGAGAAATTGTATTTGACTTTTATGATAAATTGAAAACAATCTCTAAAGGATACGCTTCATTTGATTACCACCAGATTGGTTATCGCAAGTCAGATTTGGTAAAACTGGATATTCGATTGAACGATGAACCTGTAGATGCCTTATCATCGTTGATACATCGGAGCAACGCATATGATTTTGGTAAAAAGATCTGTGAAAAACTAAAAGAACTGTTACCACGTCAACAATTTGAAATTCGTATCCAAGCGTCAATCGGTGCAAAGATTATTGCCCGGGAGACGATCTCAGCTTTACGTAAAGATGTTACGGCAAAATGTTATGGTGGTGATATCTCCCGGAAGCGTAAGCTTTTGGAAAAACAAAAGAAAGGTAAGAAACGCATGCGTCAGGTTGGGAACGTAGAGATTCCGCAATCTGCATTTATGGCGGTATTGAAATTAGATTAATCAAAATAACACAATAATAAAGGAGCTCTTGGGCTCCTTTTAAATACAATAAAATCTCCTAAACATGAATCTATTAGATGGTAAACTAGTTTCCGAAAAAATTAAAGAGCAAATAGCGTTAGATGCGGCTGAATTTACTACACAGACTGGCCGTAAGCCTCATCTGGTTGCTATCCTTGTGGGGAATGATGGTGGTAGCGAAACCTATGTAGCTAGCAAAATGCGCAACTGTCAACTGGTCGGCTTTGAATCAACAAACATTCGTTATGATGAAAACATAACAGAGGATGAATTGATCGCTAAGGTCAAAGAAATCAATCAGGATGAGTCTATTGATGGTTTGATTGTGCAGTTGCCTTTACCAAAACATATTGATCCGGATAAAGTTACCGAAGCAATTGATTACCGCAAAGATGTGGATGGTTTCCATCCGATCAACCTCGGACGTATGCAACGTAATCTTCCTTGTTTTATTCCAGCTACGCCATATGGTATTATGTTGATGTTGGATTATTATAAGATCGATACAGCAGGCAAGCACGCCGTAGTGGTTGGAAGAAGCAATATCGTAGGATCGCCAATGAGTATCTTACTGGCTCGTAATTCCAATCCAGGTAATTGTACTGTTACATTAACACATAGTCGCACAAAAGACCTTAAAACAGAGGTTTTGCGTGGTGATATCGTTGTTGCGGCAATCGGGAAGAAAAATTTTGTTACTGCAGACATGGTTAAAGACGGTGCAGTAGTAATTGATGTCGGTATTAATAGAGAAACTTCTACAGCAACGAAATCTGGTTTTAAGCTATTTGGTGATGTTGATTTTGAAAATGTTGCTCCTAAAGCGTCCTGGATTACACCGGTACCGGGCGGAGTTGGGTTAATGACGATCGTCGGTTTGTTGAAAAATACACTGGAAGCTGCGAAAGGAACAATCTATCCGAAGCAATAATTTTGTCTAATTGGCATAGAAGTTGTAAATTGATGTATACGTGCTCTGATGAGCCGTTGAAAACTACACTCATAAATCAATTTATAATGAAGAAAATTGCACTTTTAGCAGTCGTAGCAGGAGCATTGGTCATGTCTTCTTGCAACAATTCGGAGAAAAAAGACACTACAGCGACAGATTCGGCAAAAACAGTCGGTGAGCATGTAGATGCGGCAATCGCAGATTTAAAAAATGCGGAGGAAAATGCCCGTTTGAAAGCAGAGCAGGCGAAAAAGGATTTGGATGAAGCTATCGCGAAAGGCGATAAAGCCGCCGAGGAAAAGGCTCGAGCTGCTTCTGAAGAAGCTAACACAGCTTGGGAGAAAACCAAGGATGCTTTGCGTAATGCTGGAGAGGATGTAAAAGAGGGATTGAAAGATGCAAAAGATGCGACAGTAGATGCGACAAATACAGCTGTTGATAAAACAAAAGATGCTGCAAAAGATGTCGCTGACGGTACGAAGAAAGTTGCAAATGATGTTGCTACCGGAACCAAGGAGGCCGCTAAAGATGTAAAAGATGCTTCCAAAAAAGTAGGTGACGATATTAGTCGGAAAGCTAAAAATGTAGGTGAAGCGTTGAAAAATTAGTTGACGTATTTCATTTGAACTATAGGGAAGGGGGGCACTTTTTTGAGTGCCTCCCCTTTTTATATCACATCTTTATAACATTGACTTAAATAGGCTTATTGGTAGTAATCCCATAACAATTTGGAAAGTTTACGGGTAAGTACCTCTGCTTCATTTGTTTTTCCCCAGCTTTTATCTGTATTGTTCTTGGTGAAAATACTGAAAACGTAATCTCCTTTCGGTGCATTGACCAAAATGACCTCATTGCGTACGTCATCTAAAGAGCCTGTTTTTGAAGCTGTTTTAACAGTGGATGGGATTTGCGATAGCCCTCTTTCATCATAGAACATGTTGCCCATAAAACGATACATCTGATCGGAAGATTTTGGGGATACAACTTTGCCTTGTCGGATTAGTGTGACCAAGTCGGCCATTTCTTTTGGTGTAGTCTGGCCCCAACCATATCTTTCCCAATCTGACTTCCGTCCCTCTGTCTGTGAGTTGACACGCGTCTGGGTTAATTGAAGCTCGCTCATTAATTTATTGATCGCGACACCTCCTCCCGCAAGGTTTTGATTCCAAATGCTGGTTACATTATCACTATAAGATAGCATAAGCGCAACCAAGGTTTTCAGATCAACTTGTGTACTGTCTTTAAAAAATTGCATTAGCCCTGAGCCGCCATATCGTTGACTAGCACGGTAGAGCAGTTGCTGATCAAGTTGTAGTTCACTTTTTTCAATTTTATCAAAGATGCCGACTAAAATGGGGATTTTGACAATGCTTGCCGTCGGGAAAATGCTGTCGCCCTGGATGTTGACTTCTTTGTTTTTTTTGAGATGGTGTACATAAATGCCGACATCGCCTTGAAAACCCTGAATCAGCTGTTTAATCTGTGATTCGAGTTTTTTATCGGTAGCGGCTTTTTGACCAAAGGACAGTAATGATAAGAATAGTAACGCAAATGATAGGAATATTTTGTGCATTGTGAAGATATAATATATGTTAAATGTGGCGGATAATAGTTATTTTTATTGTTTATAGGGCTTAAGTTATGAAATATCCATGATTCGTACGCACAGACATCGATGAAAAATAAACTGGATATTCTAGCACGGACATTGAATGACTGATTTTTGACTATGAAATTATTTATGATTTTGATCGGTTGTAAACCGAAAAATAGACGGACAGAACAGCATGACATTTTCTTTGGTATTGGTAATGAGCTCAAGGATTTTGTCGATCCCATTAAAGATTTTTGGCCAGAGGCTGACGGTAAAATTCACATTGATGCGTACCGTATTGTCCATAAGATTGGGGAATATGAGATCAAGGTTACTGAAAGGGGGAATGAACAGGCTATTGATTCGGAATTGAAGTTGTTTTTTGTCAATTTAGGTGGCTACAAACCGAATGAATTTGACGAGTTCCATTACAAAGAACTTATTGTAGCATCTAGTTTGGCCAAGGCGACTGAAAAGGCAAAACGCACTGTTTTTTGGAAGCACCACAGTTCGGCACATATCGATGATAAGTACGGTTTGGATGTTGATGATATTTATGAGATAGAAGATTTGCTATTACCTCATGATAAAGAGCTGTATAGTATTCAAATTACGCCAAAGATCGGTCTAGAAGAAGATACCATTGCGAATGGATATTTTAAACTGAGTGCGCTGTAATAAGAATGTGCTATTGGATTTCTTAAACATAAAAAAGGCTTCT
>NZ_DKSP01000137.1:23700-45794 GCF_002472745.1 Sphingobacterium sp. UBA7253
AGAAGCCTTTTTTATGTTTAACCAACCTTTTGTTGGTTCTGATGTTGTTTTCTAATGACACTATGTTTTTTGCCGTATACAAAGTAAATCAATAAGCCTATAGCAAGCCAGACGGCTAAACGCTCCCAGCTTTCAATTGGCAATGAAGCCATCATTAAAATACAGACCAAGATACCCATGATTGGAACGAAAGGAACCAATGGTGTTTTAAATGGGCGTTCCAAATTAGGATCTGTTTTACGCAGTACTAGAATACCTACACATACGAGGGTGAAGGCAAATAGGGTACCAATACTTACCATATGGCCAAGGTCAGAAACTGGAACGAAACCTGCGAATATACTTACAAATACCATGAAAATAGCATTTGTTTTCCAAGGAGTCTGTCTTTTGGATAAGTCTGAAAATATCTTTGGAAGCAAACCATCTTTACTCATCGAATAAAATACGCGGCTCTGACCAAGTAACATCACGAGAATAACTGAAGTGTATCCTGCAATAATCGTAATAATCAACGCTGTATTTAAGAAATGATATCCAGTTTTTGCAAAAGCTGTCGCAACAGGTTTTGCGTCACCTTTGAACATCGTATAGTTTTCGATGCCTGTCATTACGTAAGAGAATAAAACGTACAAAAGTGTACAGATTATTAACGAGCCGATGATACCGATTGGCATACCTTTTTTTGGATCTTTCGCTTCCTGGGCAGCTGTACTCACTGCGTCAAAGCCGATGAATGCAAAAAAGACAACCCCAGCAGCGCGCAATACACCACTGATACCAAAGTGACCGAAGTCATCACTCTTTAAAAATGACCAGAAGCTTTGTTGTCCACTTTTTACAAGCTCTTCACCTGCATTTACAGGGATAAATGGATCGTGGTTTGCAGGATTGATAAAGCTCCATCCCAAGGCGATAAAAATCAATACAACACCGACTTTTAGGATAACCAATATATTGTTTACACGGGATGATTCCTGTGTACCACGCATGAGCAATAGCGACAGTAAACAAACAATAATGATAGCAGGTAAGTTGACCACTCCACCTTCCCAAGGGCCTTTGAGTAGGGTATCGGGGAGCTGGATATGGAATATCATCAGGAGCTGGTTGAAATATTGGGACCAGCTGACGGCTACTGTAGCTCCTGCCAGTGCGTATTCTAGGACGAGATCCCAGCCGATAATCCAGGCGACAAATTCACCCATTGTGGCGTAGGAATATGTGTAAGCACTTCCGGCAACAGGAATCATAGAGGCAAATTCGGCATAACAAAGACCTGCGAACCCACAGCCTACTGCTGCGATAATGAAAGATAGGATAACAGCTGGCCCTGCATTTTCAGCAGCGGCAATCCCTGTTAGGGAGAAAAGTCCTGCCCCAATGATGGCCCCGACCCCGAGGGCGATAAGGCCCGAGCTGGACAGTGTCCTCTTTAGCGTGTGTTCTCCATTTTCATTTGCTTCAGCAATGAGTTGAGGAATCGATTTTTTAAATAGCATAGGATTAATTCTTTACGATTATTTAGCTTTTCAATTGTTTAATTAATGTCAAATATAAATGATCTCAATGAAAAAAGGGAAGATTGCTCCTCCCTTTTGTAATAAAATCTGAATCAAATGCTTGTTTGGGTACTAATACGCTGCTGTAAAGCGTTTATTGAGGAATTGTTTGTTCTCAATTTCGTCTGCTATTGCTACAGCAAGATCCTCTACTGATAATCTAGAACGACCTTCCTGATCAAATACGGGAGCATCAAGGCCTGTGCGGTATTTTCCGGTACGTGTTCCACCAGCATGGGAATTCATTTCTATAGCGGGACTAAACATGGTCCAGGTAAGTTGATCTTCTTTCTGGATGGTATTCAGATAATCTGCTGCAGCTAATGCCCCAGGTTTAATTTCTTTGGGAAAATCCGGTGAATCGACCAGTCTATTTCCATCAATCAATAAACTTCCTGCACCACCAATAACAATGAAACGATTGATACCGGCATCTTTAACAGCCTGTTGGATGGCCAATGCACCTTTTGTAAAATCCTCATAAAGATTAGGGTTGGTCCATCCGGCATTAAAAGCTGAAACAACAACATCAACACCTTTTAGGGCAGAAACCAATTGATTATTATCATTGATATCTACTTGGAGTTTGGTTACTTTTTCACTCGATGGAATATTTTCGACGTGGCGGGCGATGGCGACTACGTCATAGTTACGGTCTACCAATTCTTTTACGAGATGAGATCCTACGTATCCTGTGGATCCAATTACTGCTACTTTCATGCTTCCTTTAATTAAATGTTTTGCTAAAATCAGCCAGGGTTATCTTTTTCAAACGCTGTACAATATCAGTGTCGACTTCCTGATACAGATCCTGGAGTTTGGAATTGATATTTTTGCCAACAACACAGGCAGGATTGGGACTGTTAAATTTCCCGCCGAAATCGGTTTGTTTGGTGCTGATATAAATATCAGCCAAGGTAATCGTTGGATTTTCGGGATTTATGCGAATACCGCCGCCCTTACCTTCTTTACTCGTTAGTAAAGATGCTGTTTTGAGAGATGCAATTTCTTTGCGAACCACACTTGCATTGACTTGGATGCTTGACGCAATATATTCAGAAGAAAGCCATTGATTTGACTCTTCTAACTGTGCCAGAACCATAATGTGTAATGCTGTTGCGAACCTCAAGTTGTGTAACATCCTCTGCTGATTTTTCTAAATTATAACACAAAGTAACAGAAAAGGTTTTAAACTGAAATAAAAATTATTACAGTTTAAAACCTTCTGACAATCACGTGATAAAAGTGTTTGTTTTTTATTTTTTCTCGTTAAATTTTTTATAGCTATCCATGATATAGACTTTCAGAGTCTCTTGGCTGCTGTTTTGAATAAATTTATAGGAAGGTCTAAATCTTTCTTTAAACAGGGCTAGATCCGAACCATTGAGCGGAGTCAATTCTTTGATCAGATTTTCGGTGAATTTGCGATCAACTGCTCTTTTCTCACGTTCATCGACTAAGAGTTTATAATTTGAACGTGCTTGTTTTCCCTCTTTGCTAAATATACGGCTTGGAGAAATTCGTACTCCGCCGCGGTTTTGACTTGCGTCGGAATACTTTCCTAAAGTCTTCTCGCGCTGGATTTCAGCAGCAAGTCTACTGTCTGTCATCCTTTCTACGACAACTTCACTGAGTTCGATAACATTATTCATTCTGTTCAAATAGATTCTGCGTAAGCTCGTGTCATAAATGAAAACAGTATCTTGTTCATATCCCACAGCCTTGATTAACAAAAGGTCGTTAACATTGGCGTCAATTGCAAAGGAGCCATCTCTATTGGTCTGTACTTCAGCCTTGGTTCTTAAATTTTGAATTTGTGCAGCCTCAATTTTCTCACCGCTGACAAGTTCCATAATAATCCCCTTGGTTTTTTCCTGTGCAACAAGATGTCCACTCATTAGTGTAATAAGTAAGCAGCTTAGAATCGTTTGTAAGATTTTCATGTGAATAAATATAGTTATGTATTTTCAATCTATGAATGAACAGGGTATTTGCCGTTTTGTTTACGCCGTACGTTCATGATCGTTCTCTAGCCAAAAATAATGAATAGATTTTGAAAATCTGCTAATTTGCTTTCCACGAATTATTGTCTGGGTTCTTGTCCGGCATGACCATGTCAGGATCTAACTGTACAGATTGCAGTGGCTCTGTGGTCGGAATTTTAAATTGCCATACGTCGTTTCTTTCCCAGATTTCCACTGGTAGTTTTTTTCGAATCTTCTTGCCCGATACGGTTGTAGCTTCAACAATAACTGGCATCGGTAATTTTTCGAGATTTTCCACGGTGACAAGTGCGCCAAATTTTGGCTCGTTGTTGACATAGGATACTGATTTTATACCTTGGTCCATTTGCCAGTTGTTGACAAACCACCCGCGCCAGAACCAGTTTAGGTTTTCACCAGCACCATTTTCAATGGCTTTGAAGAAATCCTCCGGAGTAGGGTGTTTGTAAGCCCATTCTTGGATATACTTTTTAAAGGCGTAATCGAAACGTTCAGGACCGATGATTTCGTTTCGCAATAATTTCAGTCCATAAGCTGGCTTATAGTAGACCAAAGCACCAATATTACGTTCTTTCATGTTTTGCGGGGTACTCATGATCGGTTCAAGATTACGGGCAGTAAAGATGTACGATCTGCTCGCCTGATTACGGTAATATTCGCCATTGTTGAATTCTTTTGTTGCGAGTTCGTTAATAAATGTATTGAACCCTTCATCCATCCAGCCATATTCACGTTCGTTGGATGCGACAATCATTGGGAACCAATTGTGACCAAACTCGTGGTTGGTAACACCCCAAAGAGATCCTGCTTTGGCCTGATTGCCACAGAACGACAAAGCTGGATATTCCATTCCACCGACATTGGAGGCTACATTGACCGCTACAGGGTAAGGATACTCAAACCAGCTTTTTGAATAGATTTCAATTGCAGCTTTGGTGTATTCTGTCGAGCGTTCCCAGGCATTGTTACTGTTACTTTCAATTGGATAGGCAGACAAAGCGAGGGATTTTTTTCCACTCGGTAGATTGATCTTCGCGCCATCTAATATAAATGCCGTAGAGGATGCCCAAGCAATGTCTTGCGCATTATTAAGTTGATATTTCCAGGTTAAGGTTTTCTTGTCAGGCCTGGAGTTTTTTGCGTTAACTTCTTCGGCGGAGCGGATGATCACGGTTTCGTCGCTGCGTTGTGCCTGTTGATATCGCTTGAGTTGTTCAGCTGTAAATACTTCCTGTGGGTTTAACAATTCGCCACCCAATACAACCATGTGGTTTGCCGGAGTAGTGATCTCAACCTGGTAATTTCCGAATTCACGATAGAATTCTCCCGGCCCTGTATAAGGAAGGGTATTCCAACCTCTAATGTCGTCATAGACACACAGTCTTGGGAACCATTGTGCAATGGCATAGATTTTTCCGTTTTTTGTGTCAAGTATACCTGTACGGTCCGCACCGTATTTAGGAACTGTGTATTGGTATTTAATCTTAAAAGTTATTTTTCCGCCCTTGCTCTTTAACGCAGCAGGAAGTCGAAGCTGCATGCGGGTATCGTTAATAATATGTTCGATCGTATTTCCGTTTACATCCGTAACAGATTGTATCTGATATCCACCATCAAAAGTTGAGTTGCCATCACCGTAACGGCTGTTGGTCAAGGGGGAGATCAATTGACCGCGGCCATGTTGTGAAAACATATTTTGATCTAATTGTAACCACAGATAGTTCATATTGTCTGGACTATTGTTGCTATAGGTAATCTCGACAGATCCTGTAATTTGATCATTTTGATCGTTCAGGGAAGCCTGAATTTTATAGTCGGCTGCATTTTGCCAGTAGGCAGGGCCCGGTTTTCCGGCTGCGGAACGATATTCATTGCCATTATTTTTAAAAAACAAGGGTGCAAAGGCCTCTGTATAGCTGTAATTGGATGTTTTCTCCTGTGCAAAGGCTGGGTAAGCATAGCTCAACGCAACAAGGCTTAAAGAAGCCAGTGCAATTCTTTTCATCATACGTCTACTTAAATTATGTTTATTTGCTCCAATATACAATGAAAAGTACATTGAGCCAAAAAAAACGCAAACGACGTTTTATAATAAAAGGGATAGAAAGTGACCTTAAAGGTTTATTTTGGATAATTGGAGGCTTTTTAGAACCTCCATTCCGGGAAGCATTGTGGAACTATTTTAAATTTGTTACGTACTCTGCTTCATTAAAACCGAGTAATATACCTTTGTTGTATTCAATAACAGGACGTTTAATCATACTTGTATTTTCCTGAAGTACTTTATTGGCACTATCACTGTCAATGACTTGCTCTTGAGTTTCCGGAGATAACTTTTTCCATGTAGTTCCCTTTTTATTCACTAGAGCCTGCCAGTCTACTTGTTTTTCCCATTCTTTTAATTTATCCACACTGACGCCTTCTTTTTTGAAGTCATGAAATTGAAAGGGAACATTATTGTCTTCCAACCATGTAAGTGCTTTTTTTACTGTGTTACAATTTTTGATACCGTATACCTGTAGCATAATAGTGACAATTTGGTGAATCCAAATTTAATCAATCCCGATACAATTTTTAAAATAATTCATATTTCTATGGTGTCTTATCTGTGATTTAAGGATAATTGTGGATATTTTGTTGTCAATGCCATTGAAAAAAGGAGTAATCGGAAGTTCCTATTCAATTGAACAATCAGGGTTTTATGATTTGTTAACATTCTATATCCCATGTGAAATGATAGTGTATTTAGTACACTATAAAAATTAGGAAGTAATAATAATTTTTAATAATTTAGTAGCTTCAAGTTTAATGAAAGATTAAAATAAATCAATAACAGAAATATGAGCCTAAAAGATTTTAAAGGTGTATTGACAGGAGATCAAGTACAAGAGTTGTTTGAGGTTGCGAAGAAACATAAGTTTGCTTTGCCTGCGGTAAACATTATCGGAACAAACTCTATCAATGCGGTTATGGAAACTGCGAAAGCAGTAAATTCTCCTGTAATTATTCAATTGTCAAATGGTGGAGCGCAATTCTACGCTGGTAAAACCTTGAACAACGATAATTTACAAGCTTGCGTATTGGGAGCGGTATCTGCAGCACAACATGTTCATTTATTAGCTGAGCATTATGGTGTAGCAGTTATTCTGCATACAGATCACGCAGCTAAGAAACTTTTACCTTGGATCGACGGTTTGTTGGACGCTGGCGAGAAATTCTTTGCGCAACATGGAAAACCATTGTTCTCTTCTCACATGTTGGATTTATCGGAAGAGCCAATTGAAGAAAATATTGAGATTTCCGCTAAATACTTAGCGCGTATGAAACCACTTGGTATGACAGTGGAGATCGAGCTGGGTGTTACAGGTGGTGAAGAAGACGGTGTTGACAACTCGGATGTGGATAGCTCAAAACTGTATACCCAACCAGAAGAGGTTGCCTACGCTTTTGAAGAATTGTCTAAAGTATCTGACAAATTTACAGTGGCAGCTGCATTTGGTAATGTTCATGGTGTTTACAAACCAGGTAATGTGAAATTGCAACCAGTTATATTACATAATTCTCAAGAATATATTCGTGAGAAATATAATCTTACTGCTGAGAAGCCCGTAAACTTCGTATTCCACGGTGGTTCTGGTTCTTCTCCGGAAGAAATTGCAGAAGCGATTTCATACGGTGCGATCAAAATGAACATTGATACGGATATGCAATGGGCTTTCTGGGATGGTGTAAGAGCTTATGAAGCGAAAAACCATGATTATTTGCAAGGTCAGATCGGTAATCCAGAAGGAGCTGATTCTCCAAATAAAAAATATTACGATCCACGCGTTTGGTTACGTAAAGGTGAAGAAACGTTTGTTGCTCGTCTGAAAGAAGCATTCGCTGATTTGAATGCAGTAGACGTTAATAGCAAACTATAAGCATAGGTTGAAAAAATAGATCATAAAGGCGCCCTTAGATAGGGCGCCTTTTTTATGTCAAAATAGGTTAAAAATATTGTTCTTAATAGGAATTGGCTTATTTTTTGACGAACTACAATAAAAAGTCAAGTAAATATGAAATTTTTAGGAGTCAGTGTAATTCTTTTATTAATTGCCCAAATGGGGTTTGGGCAGGTGAAGCAAAATGTTGGCGATTTTTCTTCGGTTGTAGCGACGGACAAGATTCAGGTGGAGCTGATTAAATCCGACGAGTCCTTGGTGACGTTTGAAGGACAGAACCATGAGAATGTTAAGGTCGTCAACACAAATGGATCGTTGGTTTTGAAAATGAATACGTTGAATATGCTGCAAGGGGGGAATATCTCTGTGAAGGTATATTACAAGAGTTTGAACAATGTAGAAGCAAAAAAAGGAGCCAAGGTATTTGCAACTACAAATAATCCAGTTGCTGCTGACCACTTAAAAGTTTATGCTTCAGAAGGTGGTCTGGTCGATCTCTATACAGCGGTAAAAACAGCTGAAATTAAAGTGACCTCAGGGGCTACAATCGCTTTGTATGGAAAGGCAAATAAACAGGAGATCATTTCAAACTTTGGCGGCAAATATGAAGGAAAAGATTTTAAGACGAGTATCACGACGGTCACTGTGAATGGTGGCGGTAAAGCAGATGTTTATGTTACTGATTCCATCGAAACCAAAACACGTGGTGGCGGTGTCATTGATGTCTATGGAAAACCAGAACAACGTGTAGAAAAGAAAATGGCCGGAGGAACAGTCAACTTTAAATAAGTAAACTGTCTTGGATTTGTCAATTTTAGTGCGAGTTCATTTTAGTTGATTTTATAGAAAAGAGTGGAAATTTGAGGTAATAGATGAAATAAAAAGGGTTTAGCTTGATTGGGGTAATGATTATTGTTTAACCTTTTTATTAAAAAGGTCAGTTATTTTGTTTTTCTCATCAGAAACCTTCTTCATTTGTGCTTAAAATACTTATTTTTGTGAGGGAATAATAAAAATAGTATTATGGCAAAGCGTAATTATGTTTCAAATTCTACGGAATCTACGCGCATGTTCAAGAATGACTTTTTAGAGTCTTTGACGAAAGTGCATTGGAGTGTACCTTTGATTTTCTATGTACCCGTGGTTGTTTTCTTTTCGTATAAAGCGCTAGTTTGGGGAGACATTTCCTTTTTAACCTACATTGGGTATTTTATTTTTGGTTTAGCTTTTTGGACTGCTTTTGAATATGCGTTACATCGTTGGGTGTTTCATTTTCATCCGACATCGGAATGGGGAAAGCGAATCGCTTTTATTTTCCATGGTGTGCATCATGATTACCCAAGAGACCGTATGCGTTTGGTGATGCCGTTGTCAGCGAGTATTCCACTAGCTCTTTTGGTCTATCTTGGTTTTACATTGTTTTTTTCGAATGAGTTTATCTTAGCCTGTTTTTTCTCAGGTTTTATGGTTGGGTATTTGATCTATGACGAATGTCATTATGCGATGCACCATGCTAATTTTAAAAGCGGTATTTTCAAACGGATCAAGCAGCACCATATGTTGCACCATTATTCTGATCCAGAAAAGGGTTTTGGAGTGAGTTCATCCTTATGGGATGAAATTTTACGCTCAGGTTTCGAAGAAAAGGAATCCAAAAAAGATTCTACTTCCTTAAAGGAAGAAAAAGCATAAATTGAATCACATCAACTAAAAAAGCCCTGGAAGTTTCCAAGGGCTTTTTTTATGGATTAATTTTTCTTTTTATTTAACAATGCCATCAAGTAGATTTTGTAGACTAACTTTAGATCAATGGTTTCTTGTTGGGGTTGGCGTGCAGATATTCCAGTTTGAACTGAAACATTTGGGCCATTTTCTGCGCACGCCATTTGGCTTCTTCGGCCTTTTGTCCACTGTATAAGCCATCTACTGTTGCTTCGAATAATTTGAGCCATTGACCAAAATGTTGCGCATCAATGGGTAAATTAATATGAGGTGGAAAGGGGCTGCCAAAATAACGATGTTCATCCAGTAGGATAGTCTGCCAGAAACTATACATCTTTTCAAGATGCATTGCCCAATTGTCTTGGATTCTTTCTTTAAAAATAGGTCCGAGCAAAGTATCGTTACGTATCGTCGTATAAAATTGATCTACTAATACTTTAATGTCATCGAGTGTTTGAATATCTTGTTTCATCGCGTATGATCTAAGCTCATGAATAAAGACCTATAGCTGAATCAAAAGCTTCTTCATGATGTTTATCTAGATTAAATGTAGTGACATTTATGGAGAATCGCATCACTTGGATGTAAAGATGTCTCGTTGAAATATTGTAATTCTCTTTTATTGTCAGTAAATTGACTCAATACTAAGGGAAAAACATATGGGAAAATACGTTCTTTTAATCCTATTATCGATGGGATTTTATGCTGTTGAGGCGCAGGTTACAACAATTTCGATCAATAAGGAAAATTTTCAATCTTCTGGTTTTCCATTTAAGGGGAAGCGTGTGTTACAAGTGGAACGCATTCAAACTCCAAAAGAAGATAATTATATAGTGTTTTCAAAAGAGGAACGGGGTGCCGATCCCGACAAACTTTATGTACAACAATTTCAGCAGATCGAAGGAATGTGGCAGCTTGTGGCTGATGAATTGATATCCGAAGAAGGGATCGTTACGTCGATTTGGGAATCTCGAAAGGCATTTTTTGATGCCGATAAGGATGGTAAATTGGATGCATTATTTATCTATTCAAGGCATCCCAAGGATGACCTAAAAAAGCAGCTTAGCTGTATTGGTCTAGTTCTTTATAAGAATAAGTTTTACCGTCTCCGTGCGGAGGAAGTAGATGGTTATAGTCAAACAACGTTTTCCGATAATTATGCGTCCCTACCGGTTGAGGTAAAAGAAAATGTGGAACGTTATTGGAACAATCTGGATAAAAGATAATTTACCGTACTGGGCTGGAATCTACCGAAAGATCGATCATACGACCTTTCGGTAAACTTGTTACTGTCTATTTTCATCAGATAGAAATCATTCCCATGTTTTTTGATGACAATAATTGATTTTACCTATGAAAAGCTCGTTCAATAGGTTGTTACAATGTATGGATAGGGCATCGCTCAAATCAATGTTACTGGATTATAGCGAGCAATTGCTTTTCTTCTTCGATTTGCGTTTTACTGATCACATAACGTGCGATATGTTGGCCCTTCATTTGATCTATCGTCTGAATAATATCTTTTGTGCGCGCTTCTTTGCTAGGCTTGATCAGTACAATCATGTCCTTTGTATTGGGCATAGTGCTTATCTTAGCTTTTAACTGTGCAATAACGCCTGAGAGCCCTTTCTCGATATCTACCGGTACTTTTGAAGAGCTGATCGGTTTTTTGAAATCCCCATGATACCACATGAATTTTCCTTCGCCAAGAATGAGCGTCGCCGTGCGGTTTTCATCAATAAGAACCGAACTTTCTACATCTGATTTACTTTTGTCCGGCATGGCGATATCCATTGCAGATGGTTTATTTAATGTTGTGGTCAACATAAAGAATGTAATGAGAAGAAATGCGAGGTCTACCATGGCTGTTAAATCTACTTTAGGAGCCATTTTTCTGCTTCTTATTTTTTTCTTTCCCGTTTCTTGCGTTTTTTGGTTTAATTCTGCCATGATCGTCATTTTTAGGTTAACACGTTGTTGTTACTCACTATTATGATGTCAGAGAAGAATGGATTCCACAGTATTTTTTTTAAAACTGCGGTTTTTCTCAAGTATTTTCTGTGTTTTTTTCTTAATTGTTGATAATCAGTTTTTTTACGTTATGTTTTAGTTTGTTCGTTGTTTATCCGATTTGACCAATTCACTGGTCATTTTGTCCTTTCAATCAATTTAGGGCGCTTGCTAGGCTGTAGAAGTTTTTCTAATGGTGTGCAAAAAAGCCCTTCAATGCTGAAAGGCTTTTCTTGCGGAGTGGTGGGTAAGTTACTTAGCAACCGCCTTGGCTAGGGATGCGTTTATAAATTATTTTGTTATCTCTTTGTACATAGTCGCCCGCTACTATTGGATACGAATACTTAGGTGCGTACATGACACTACGACCTTTTATCGTTATTTTGTCGTTTACCTTCAGACTTTTCAATTGTTGAAATTCATTAGAATTTTCCAGACCAAAACTTAGAATATAGTCTTCACGATTAATCCTAACCATTACTCCGAAACCTAACTGTGCACCTAGTGGAAGGTAAAGAGAAGTTACAACCGCCTCTATGTCGGTAGAATTCTTTATTTGATTCTTTATTTTCCCAGCATTGTCAAGTACTTTTATCCCTCCGGAAGATTCTTTCCATTTTTTGAATTTTATACCATTGGGGCTCGCTTCCCATTTATTTATTTCGGCGGTCATTTCAGTAGGAGTGCGTGAATTCGGGGCCGTTTTTTTTAAGGTTTCATTTTTGATTTCGCGATTGGCAAAGGCCAAGCCGCTTCCTATAGCGAGCGGTAAAACCAATACGTAGATAATTTTTTTCATATTTTTAAAAGTTTAATGAACATTAGATTTATCCCAGTAAATTAGATCCGTTCAAACTTTTTTTCTCGTATCTGTTTTAGAGTGATGTAACAAAATTACTTTTATGATACTTATATAGAGGTGTTTAGAT
This sequence comes from Sphingobacterium sp. UBA7253, assembly GCF_002472745.1. Classification (NCBI taxonomy): domain Bacteria; kingdom Pseudomonadati; phylum Bacteroidota; class Sphingobacteriia; order Sphingobacteriales; family Sphingobacteriaceae; genus Sphingobacterium; species Sphingobacterium sp. UBA7253. The sequence continues at coordinate 35,868 of NZ_DKSP01000137.1, forward strand.
TGTAAATAGTGATGTAATCTTTGTAAATAAATTGTAAATCGTATGTCTGAAAGCCGAAATATTTTCTCAGGGAACCGCAAGTACTTGTATGGCGGCATAATACTCTTGTTTATTGCGATGGCCTTTGTTGCTTTTGATATGACTGGCACAGACGATTTTGATAGCGCTAGGAGGGAAGTTTTGCTTAGGAGGATAGGAGATGAACTGCTTACGCAGTCGGGAGACAGTAGATCAAGGGTACTTCCGGTAGAAAAGATTCAAGAAAATGAATATCGGATCAGGTTTGAGAATGAAATCACCTTTAAACCAGACTCATTGGTAAGTACTATTCAGCGGCTGTTGGTCAATGATCCTCTTGCCCGTGATTATGTCGTTAATGTACTCAACTGTGGCAATTCGAGTGTAGCTTATGGATATGCTATTTCCCATAATAAAAAAGATGATATTATTGCTTGTAGAGGTAGAGTGCAACCTAAAGGATGTTACATGATCAATATTAAATTTAAACCGAGCGGGATAAATACAGCAGCGAATAACTATTTTCTTGGTATCGTGTTGTTTTTAGCATTTGCTGGATTCTTTTTTTTGAAATCGGATCGGAGGCGAAGCATTGTGTTAGACGATCAAAATAACAGTATTTTAACCTTTGGGGCTGTTTTGTTTAATCCGCAGGAGCGAGAAATGATCATTAATGAAAACACCATAGATCTCACTGGAACGGAAACCCGTTTGTTACATATTTTCGCCTTGTCTCCTAACCAAACGATAGCGCGAACACGGCTGCAAAAAGAAATTTGGGAAGATGAGGGAATTATTGTTGGACGCAGTTTAGATATGTTTATATCAAAACTTAGAAAAAAATTGGAGTTTGATCCGAATATCAAAATTACGGTTATACGTGGTAAAGGATATAAACTTGAGGTAAGTTCTTAAGAAGAGTAAGGAGATAAATTTGGCTAAAATGCAAAAAGCCTTTCATTTCTGAAAGGCTTTTTCTGCGGAGAGTGAGGGATTCGAACCCCCGAACCTGTGACAGTTAACGGTTTTCAAGACCGCCGCATTCGACCACTCTGCCAACTCTCCGCGACAAAAGTAGAAATTTTGTGTAGAATTACAAAACTTATTTTACATTTTTCTTTGTTTAAAAGCAGTTTTAGCACTCTTAAATAGAAATGTAGCTGAATACCAGTTGGTTATTTTTAGGGGTTGACCATCTTCCGATGTCATATTGGAGATAGCGGACTCTGCCCTGGACGATATGTCCGCTTTAGATGGGATCATAATCTTGTTTTAGGTTATTTATTGCAATTAAAAATGTAATCATGAACGTATTCTTAAGGAGCAAACATGATCCGATTTTTCAATTCCCGAACTGTCGTTCTAACTCCTGTAATTCAAAAATAACTTCGTTGATTGATCGGTCAATTTTAGCGAGTTGTCTTTTACCCAGATAAAAGTAGGAAAATAGAATCCAGCTATAGGTTGGAAGGTAAGTCAGTAAATAATAGTGGAAACTAGCACCCGCTAGGATTTCCCGAAGATAGATCGAGATCGCTATACCGAGAAGTAGATGATAAATCGGCATATTCCAATGAATTCTTTTCTTTCGAAAGGAGTCAAACTCTTGCCACTGTTGTAAATGCTCGGTAGGTAAAGCTGCTTCGTTGATCTGTTTGACTTTACGTGCAGTGGTCAACATTAAGTATGCCTGTATAAAACAAAGGAACGATACGATAAACATCGCTGTGTACAATGTGAGCGTTTTATGCCTAAAATCAAGGAAATATGCCAGAGCAAGAATAATTAATCCTGTTGCAAGCAATAAAACAGCACCGGCTATTTCTTTCCTTATTAATTCTTGACGAAAGTTTTTGGCCTTATTCAGGTGTTTTGGGGGCAAGATATTTTGTTTGCTATCCTGTTTCCAAAGATGTTGTAAATCGTTAAAGTCTTGCATATTTATGGAAAATTTCGGTTAATTCCTTTTTAATTCTATGGATTTTTACACGGAGATTATTCTCTGTAATTCCCGTAATTTCTGCTATTTGCTCATAAGGTTTTTCATCTAATACCAATGTGATCAGTACTCTATCAGCTTCTTTCAGCTTGCTGATACATTTGTACAGCAGATCAATCTGCTGTATTTTTTCATTCGATGAATCCTCTGGTATATCGATGCAGCTTGTGTCGGTCATTTTTTTTAAATGCTGATGTTTTTTTCGCATACTCGTCAAGCAATTATTGATCGCTATTCTGTAGATCCAGGTGCTTAATTTGGCATCGTTGCGAAAACTGTCGAGTTTTTTCCATACAGTAATGAAGGTCTCTTTGATTAAATCTTCTGCATTATCTCGGTCTCCGGTATAACTGAGGCATAACTTGCGGATGGCCGGCGCATATTCTTTGTAAATAATCTCAAAGTTTTCTTTGTTGGTCATCGGGTTATTTTAAAAATGTGTCTAGTTCTTTAAAAAACCAAATTGGCTGATCATACATAATAAAATGCTTACTGTTGGTATTGTGTAAAGTTAGCTTTTTTACATACTTATATTGCTCGGAAAGAATCTGTTGTGATTTTTCCAGCGTTTCGTACTTACTACCTAGCACCAAAACGGGTATCGTAATTTTAGCAAGATCCTGGCGGATATCCGTCGTCATCATTTCATAAAACGCAGATGCTAATGTAACTCTATCGCTTTGTACTTGCCATTCGGCTATTGTTTTGGCTTTTATAGAATCAGTTACCAGCTGTCGTGCTATATTTTCAGCATACGCACTAAGTTGTTGGTTTCCCATCGAAGTAAATTGTGCGATAAGTGCATCTTTATCGACAAACTTTTTCACTTCCTCTACACTTGTATTTGGGTTCTGCATGCCCGGGTAGAACGGTACTCCGTCCACAACGATAACTTTTTGAAATAGGGAGGGGGCAGTGCTTGCGATCCAGAGACTCAAAAAGCCGCCTAAACTATGGCCTAGAAGAATCGGATTTTGCAATTTGTTTGCCTTTGTATATGCTATGATTTCATTGCGCATAGTCTCAAGCAATGCTTCTTTAATAGCTACTTGTCCTGCGAAGCCAGGAAGTGTAAGCACGTGACATTCGTATTTATCTTTTAAATGATTTACAGTTTCTGCCCATACGGTTCCACTACAACTATATCCTGGAATAAGAATGATCGGTGTTCCTTTTCCATAGATACTGACCCGAAAATCATATTTTTTTTGTGCAAATGCCGATCCGTAAATCATAAGTAAAAGTATTGAAATACCGACTTTGGTGAAATGGCATAAATAGTTCGGTAGATCTTTATTGATACGAAGAACAATAGTTTTCATAAGCATTGAATTTAAAATTAGTAATTATGGTTTTCTAGAATATTCTGCCTGTTAGATGTTATGAATTACAGATTATTACATAAAAGAATGAAAAAAGTGAAAAAGAGTGCATGTGTCCAGGAAGAGTTGTGTGAAATGTTGTTTTCTTGTAGGTAACGCTCTGATAATTCGAATGGAATGGTACTATAAGAAAATTGATCTTTTGATGGGAGAGAATTAAGGGGCAAAAGCAAAAAGCCTTTCATTTCTGAAAGGCTTTTTCTGCGGAGAGTGAGGGATTCGAACCCCCGAACCTGTGACAGTTAACGGTTTTCAAGACCGCCGCATTCGACCACTCTGCCAACTCTCCGCGACAAAAGTAGAAATTTCGAATAGATTTACAAAACTTATTTTCTAAAGCTAGTCTTAGCGTTTGAAAATGAGCTAGATTGTTTTTAAAAAAGTCTATGCAGGGATAATCTCATGGCAGTGTTTCCTGATGTTGGCCGCAATTTTGTCGATCGGTAAATCGTCCTGGTCGATACCAAATGGCTCTTCAATGGACTCACCAATTAATTCAAGAGATGCTAAAACATATAAGATAAATGGTACAGCAATCACAACAAAGTAACCGATGGAAAAAACGTAACCTACTGGAAGGGTCATGGTATAGAATATAATGAACTTCTTGATAAATGCACTATATGCTAATGGTATTGGGGTGTTTTTAATACGCTCACAAGCTCCACAAACATGTGTCATGGTAATAATTTCCTCATTAAGGATAATAAGCTGATCACCACTTATAGTTCCTTCTTTATATAGATCATTGATTTTGTGGAAGATCATGGTGGAAACTTGGTTCGGACCATGTTTTTTATTGTCCAAAGCCTTTAACTCAGGGTGTTCGTTTTCGTCGAGCATAAACTTGGTGTAATCCGATCTTAAAAAATCGTATAGTGTCTCTGCGAATAGGGGGATTGCCTTTCTGAAAAAACTACGATTCACTTTGTCATCTACATCCAGCATGGCATTTAGTTTGTACGAAAATGCTCTACTAACATTGGTCAATGTACCCCATTGTTTTCGGGCTTCCCACCAGCGGTCATAGGCCGTGTTTGTTCGGAATACCAGTAAAAGCGATATAACAAAACCGAGTAGGTTGTGGACAATGGTAATGTTTTTGACCCAGCTCTTTTCATTTAGTTTGAGGTATTCCAATTCAAGAAAGGCAATCATCCAGGAATAAAACGCTATCAAAACAAGAAATGGCAGTAACTTTTTGAAGGTATCTGATTTATGCAATTTGAAAGTTGCCGAAAGCCAGTCTTTGGGGTTGTATACGATCATACACAAAAATATAAATTGTTGCGAAAATTTTGCGAGTTAATTGCTATTGCCGTAACTTCATCGTGCTATGGCACAACAGCGATCAAAAAGAAAGAAAACAAGTACAAAAGGAAGTCAGGTTCGTGGAACAAAGTGGATTTGGATGATAGCAGGAATGCTGGTGCTTTTCCTCTGTCTTGTTGTGTGGCATTATCGGGCTGGAATTATATACTATTTTCGCGTGGCTACCTCCAAAGACAAGTCTCTGACGAAGGAAGCTAAATATGATATTCGTAATATTGAGATTATGAGCAAGCACGATGATAAGGTGTTTGGCATAGACGTGTCTACCTATCAGGAAGAAATAGATTGGCAAAAGGTAAGCACAATCAATGATCATTTTCCGATAGATTTTGTGTTTATCAGGGCGACAATGGGTGAAAAAGGAATTGATGATAAGTTTAGTCGAAATTGGAGTAAAACGGAAAATAGGGCAGTTTTGAGAGGCGCCTACCATTATTTTAGACCCAATGAGAACTCGGTCAAGCAAGCGAAGAATTTTATTCGGAAGGTTAAATTACAGTCTGGCGATCTTCCACCGGTCTTGGATATTGAGGAGCATCCAAAACAACAATCGATGGATAGCTTGAAAGTCGGGCTAAAACGTTGGCTTGAAGAAGTCGAAGCCCACTACAAAGTAAAACCCATTCTTTACTCCGGAGATAAGTTTTATAGTGACTTTTTGGAAAAGGAATTTGCAGCTTATACGTTGTGGATTGCAAATTATAACTTTTGGGTTGAGAACCCCAAAGACCATTGGGCTTTTTGGCAATTTTCTGAAAAAGGTACTGTCAGAGGGATTCAGGGCAATGTGGACTTAAATATATACAATGGTAAAATTGAGGAATTGGAAAAGCTGCTTATTCCTTTTAAATAGTAAAATATATGCGTAGAGTTTTTATCACATTATGTGGAGTCTGTATTGCTCTGTTCAATGGTCAAATGCAATTGTATGCAGCATCGAAGAGTCATCGGGTCGAGATGTCGCAACCCGCTTCAGATTTACCACGATTAACATTGAAAGAATTTAAAAAATTGCGTCGTGAAACAGCTATTCAAGTTCTTGATACGCGATCTGGCGATATATTCGTACGAGGATTTGTACCTAAATCAATAAATATAGGCTTTAAAGGTTCTTTTGATCACTTTTTGGCGCAAGTGTTTCCCAATAAAGCCCAAAAGCTTTTATTGATTACAGATATAGATAGTCAAGATACGGTTTATCATCATTTATTAAAGCTGGGTTATACCCATGTCATTGGGGTTTTGGAAGGCGGCATTGAAACTTGGAAAGCTAGTGAAGATGTAGTCTCGTTGCGTAATATCAGTGCAGGAGAATTCAGGAAAAGATCAGATCAAGGTCATATTGTGGATGTAAGAACAGATAAAGAATTTGGTAATGGACATATTGACAATGCAATGAATATTCCACTAACAGATTTCGTTAATTTTGGTTCTACGCTTAAAAAAGACAATCAACTGCTGTATGTACACTGTCAATCAGGTTATAGGAGTGCAGTAGCTGTATCTATTTTGAGTGCTAAAGGATTTAAACATATATGCAATATCCAAGGTGGGTATAAGGCATTGCAAGAAGAAGTAAAGGAGAATCAATAATGGCTACTTTTGACCAGATTATTCAATCAAATTCGCTGGTTTTGGTGGATTTTTTTGCGACGTGGTGCGGTCCCTGCCAGACTATGGCACCGATTTTACAGGATGTAAAGGAATTTTATCAAGAAGATTTGTCTATCATTAAGATTGACGTGGATAAGAATCCAAAAATTGCTTCGATTTATAAGGTAAGTGGCGTGCCTACTTTCGTGTTGTTCAAAAATGGCCAACAGGTATGGCGACAAAGCGGCATGATTCCCAAGATGGAATTACATAAATTGATCGATCAAGTAAAGTAAAAAATAAGGCGTTCAATCAAATTGAACGCCTTATTTTTTAATGATACTCTGGTGTTTTAATAGGTAGTGTTATATCGCACTAAAATATTAAAATTCATCGTCATCATCGAAGTCATCCAATCCTCCAATCGAGTCGATTTCAGGTAAATCGAAATCATCATCGAAATCATCATCATCGTCATCAGGACCGTTGAAAGATGCGAATTTTACTTCTTCAAGATCTTCGTTAGCTAAAGTTGCCGTGTTCATAAAATAATACTTTATTGTTTCTTATTCAATGTTGTAAAATTAGAGAAGAAAACTATTTTTTAAAACTTTTTTTAAAAAAAATATTAAGCTTTATTTTTCTGTTAATCAGTATGTTGAATTGTATTTTGAAAATAAAAATTTATTTTATTTTATTTATTCATTTGTTTCACCAATCGCATTGTCCTCGGTAACGATGTCTTTCAATTGAGGGAGATCTCTCACACCATTGATTCCGAAGTGATCCATGAACTGCTGGCTTGTTGCATAAAGTAATGGTTTTCCGATACTATCTGCTTTTCCCGCAATTTTGATCAGCTTCTTTTCCAGTAACCGTTGAATAGAGTAATCGCAGCTGACACCTCTAATCTGCTCCACTTCTAATTTTGTTATCGGTTGTCTGTAGGCAATGATTGCGAGGGTTTCTAGCGCTGATTGACTTAGTTTTCGCTTGTTATTGTGATTTTGGAGCTGTTGTATCGATTCATGGTAAACAGCTTTTGTCAAAAACTGATAGGCGTTGTTGATATAGCGTAATTCGAGTACATAGTCTTCGTCCTGGTACTTCGTTTCAATTTTTTTAATCAACTCACGTAGCTCTTCCCTGGATACTTCGATGGCTAAGGATTCCTGCAAAATCTGTTTAATATCGGCAAGATCTATTCCTTCCGCAGAAGCAAATATAATTGCTTCAATATTTCTTATGACGTCTTTCAATGTATCGTATTAATAGTTAATGACCTGTTCGACCATATGGGCTGGTAGCTCGCGGAACTCATACTTTTGTGTTCGCAGTTGTGGGCTGAATCCAGCTTCCAAAATAGCTTCCTGTATAGATTTTGATGTAAACCGATGTGGTGCACCAGCTGCCGAAACGACATTTTCTTCAATCATAATTGAGCCGAAGTCGTTCGCTCCAGCGTGCAGACATAATTGCGCTGTCCGCTTTCCGACGGTGAGCCAGGAAGCTTGTATATTTTTAATATTAGGAAGCATGATGCGACTTAAGGCAATCATGCGAATATATTCTTCGCTCGTTACATTATTGGTAATACCGCGCAGTCTTTTCAATAAGGTACCATCATCTTGGAAAGGCCAAGGGATAAACGCAATAAATCCATGGGATTCCTGAGGTTTTTCATCCTGTACTTCGCGAATCCATACCAAATGTTCAAAACGTTCTTCTATCGTTTCGATATGGCCAAACATCATGGTGGCAGAAGTTGGTAAATTAATTTTATGGGCTGCCCGCATAACATCTAGCCATTCTTTACCACCGCATTTTCCTTTTGATATAAGACGTCTCACACGATCATTGAGAATTTCAGCTCCCGCTCCAGGTAGCGAGTCTAGTCCTGCTTCTTTCAATTGCGTCAAAACTTCAATATGGCTCATGTTCTCCAATTTGGAAATATGCGCAATTTCAGGTGGACCGAGAGAATGTAGTTTTAGCGTAGGATAAAGTTCCTTTAATTGCTTGTAAAGGTTTTTGTAAAACTCAATACCTAAATCCGGGTGATGGCCACCTTGCAGCAGCAGTTGATCGCCACCGTATTTAAAAGTTTCCTCTATCTTTTGTTTGTAGCTTTCAATATCGGTAATGTAGCTATCTTCATGACCAGGGCGACGGAAAAAGTTGCAAAATTTGCAATTTGCAATACACACATTGGTGGTATTGACATTTCTGTCGATCTGCCAGGTTACTTTACCATGTGGCACTTGTATCTTACGCAATTCATTGGCTACGAAAGTCAAATCAGCTGTAGGTGCATTTTGATATAAAAAAACACCCTCTTCCTTGGATAGGAACTCAAATCGGAGCGCCCGTTCTAATAAATTACTTACATTCATCAACAACAAATATAAGGAGCTTTTAGCTTATTTGGACCTATTTGCGGAATATTTGACAATGCACACTGAATTTTGGGAAACGTTCCTGATATAAAAAACAAAAGGATGTACTTGTGTAACAATAGTATTGCATTTTAGCTTAGTGTATAAAATACAATAACTTGATTTATAGCGCTTTGTGAATTAATTAAGATTTTTCCTTTTTTTTTACATTTATTATTCTTTACATTTATTTAACAGATTTTAACATTTCTGGAAAAATAACCAAATTAGAAAAAAATGAATAACCAAGGGGCCTGAACCTGCCAATAATATAGCATTGTTGTCGTCAGACCTAAAAAAATGACCAAAAACTTAAATAACAACCAATATCAACTAAAACAACTAAAGCATAAACATAAATTTTTTTAAACCACCTATTTAGTAAAATTATGATGAAAAAAACGGACAAAAATTGCTGTTTTGATCTCATATTGGGCCAAAAGTTCAATAAGAGGTTTCTGATTATGAGTTCTCTTCTCATTGGAGGAGGAATGACCACTCATGGATTTGCCAGTGGATTAACTAGCCATGGCAAAGTTGAAGTCGTTTCATTAATCAAAACAAGGAGCGTACAACAGACGCCTATCAAAGGGGTTGTGAAGGATGCTGCTACAGGTCAAGGTATTACTGGTGTATCTGTGAAAGTCAAAGGGAGCAGTAACGGGACGTCGACCGGCGAGAATGGTGCATTTACCATTCAAGCAAAAGTGGGCGATGTGTTGATTATCAGTTATATTGGGTACAAAAGTACTGAAGTTGCTGTTTCTTCGAAAGCTGATCTTGCAATTTCCTTAAGCGGTTCAGAAGATGCCTTGGAAGAGGTTGTTGTCACAGGTTATTCGGCGCAGCGTAAGAAAGATTTAACTGGTGCTGTTGCCGTTGTCAATGTGAAGGAATTGAAAACTACCCCGGCGGCGAGTGCTGTTGAGGCGTTGCAAGGGCGGGCAACAGGGGTTCAGATCGTAGTAGATGGTGCCCCTGGTTCTACACCACAGATCAAAATTCGTGGTTACAGTACGATCAACAACAACGAGCCGCTTTACATCATTGATGGAGTGCCTTATGAAGGAAAGTTAAGCTGGTTGAATCAAAATGATATTGAGACGATGCAGGTCTTAAAAGATGCATCAGCAGCTTCAATTTATGGTTCACGTGCAAATAATGGTGT
>NZ_DKSP01000137.1:45815-61427 GCF_002472745.1 Sphingobacterium sp. UBA7253
TTGTCATCATTACCACAAAAATAGGTAAAAGCGGAAAACCTCAATTTAGCCTTGACTCTTATTATGGTGTGCAGGTTCCAAACAGTGGGCGTTTTCCAAAAATGTTGTCTCCGCAACAAACATTGGATATTGAAAACAGATTGGACGGCACAAACAATGTGATGCCTGATTACCTTATCGCTGGACCTAAAGTGGGCGGGAAAGATGTGATTACAGCTGCAGACGTGGATATGTCAAAATATAAGTACGATGCGAGTAGCCGAAGCGATTTTTATCAAATTACCAAAGCAAATAAGGCCGGAACCAACTGGTTTGATGCTTTATCCCAAAATGCCCCTACTCAGTCGCACCAACTTAGCGTTTTAGGAGGTGGTGAAGATGCTTCCTATGCGATTTCGGGTGGTTATCTGAAACAAAAAGGAACGATTATTCATACCGGTTTTGAAAAATATAATCTTCGTTCAAACACACGCTTCTCTGCCTTTAATAATAAACTACGTTTCGGCGAAAATATGCAATATAGTTTTACGGAAGGATTTGGTATGGGAGTAAATACCAATACTGCCGGGGACTATATCGGTGAAGGTAGTGCTTTAGGTTTTGCGTATCGTATTCATAATATCATTCCTGTATATGATGAGGGCGGAAATTTTGCAGGATCTGTTGGCGGACAGTATGGTAATGGAGAAAATCCTGTTGCTATCGCCTATCGTGCCAAGGATAATAAAAATAAGAGCAATATGTTTTTCGGGAATGTCTTTGGAGAATTTGATATTGTCTCAGGATTAACCTTCCGTAGCAGTTTTGGTATGAAGTATGAAAACTACAATGGTGTATCTTATACCTATCCAAACCCTGAGTTTACAGAAGGAAGTTTTAACAATGGAATTAATGAATTTTTTGGACTGAATAAAGAATGGACTTGGACAAATACTTTAAATTATAAAAAAACATTTAATGAGGCACATACGTTGAGCATTCTTGCTGGTACGGAAGCTATTCAGAATAGAAATAGGCAAATAAGGGGAAAAGGAAATGGCTTTTTTACAATGTCATCGCTTGATTACCTTTACTTGGATGCCGCTTCAACTGGTCGCGTCAGTGAAGGTAGCGGTTCTGTAGGCTCCTTGTTTTCGGTGTTTGGAAAGGTTGATTATTCCTACAAAGATCGGTATATCTTAAGCGCAACAGTGCGTCGTGACGGTTCTTCTAATTTTGGGCCGAACAATAAATATGGAACATTCCCTGGAGCGAGTGCTGCCTGGCGTTTGTCGGAGGAAGAATTCATGAAAGGTGTGTCATGGATCTCGGACCTAAAAATCAGAGCGGGTTATGGGGTGACGGGGAACCAACGTATTCCAGCCAATCAATATCTGAATCGCTATCAGGTCGCGATTAATTCATCTTCATATCCTATTGACGGAAGCTTGACTTCCGGTATGTGGCACAATGCCTACAGTAATCCGGACGTAAAATGGGAACAAGTATCTGCATTAAACATTGGGGTGGATTTTACCCTGGCACAAGGTGATTTTGATGGATCTTTTGATTGGTACAATAAAAAGACGAAAGACATGCTGTACCTATTGCCTTTACCTGCTGTTGCCGCAGGCCGGGCCGGATCGCCTTATGTAAATATTGGTGATATGCAAAATAAAGGTATCGAGTTTTCATTGAATTATCATTACGGTAGACGTCAAGAAAGTGCATTTAAATTGGATCTGTCCGCTACTATTTCACGTAACGTGAACAAGATTGTTTCTTTGGCACCATCAGTAACCCAACAAGTGTACGGTAGTTTTAGAAGTATGGAAACCTCCATCTTAAAACCTGGAGAACCTCTTGGTGCTTTCTATGGCTATAAAGTAATTGGTATTTATTCGGAAGCGGATATGAACAATGCAAGTGTCGCTAAATATGAGGATGGAAAGTCGAGAGCTGGTGGACTTAAATTTGAGGATGTCAATGGTGACGGCAAAATTGATGCAAGTGACCGTACCGTTATAGGTAGCCCACATCCTGACTTTGTGTATTCATTCAATATCAATGCGGCTTATAAAAACTTTGATTTTATGGCCTACTTCTATGGTTCAAAGGGTAATCAAAACTATGAAGCTACGAGATACTTTACAGATTTTGGTGTGTTTAGAGGTCAAAAAAGTACACGCGTATTGGAAGAATGGAGTCCAACGAATAGCGGTAGCATGATCCCTTCTCAAGTGAGAAATGCTTCACCCTATGAGTATGCTTCTTCGAGCTATTATGTACAGGATGCAAGTTTCTTGAAATTGAAAAATCTTCAAGTTGGCTATAACTTCGATACCAATCGTGTTTTTGGTAATAATACCGGTATCAAGAAACTCCGTGCTTATGTGGGGGTAACAAATCTGTTTACGATTACTAAATATGAGGGGCTTGATCCAGAAGTTACGGCTACTCCGTCGACTTACCCAGCCTTGGGTGTAGATTTTGGTGTGTATCCACAGGCTCGTCAATATATGTTGGGTGTTAGTCTAGGATTTTAAGGGTTTAGTGATTTAAGTTAAAATTTGATTGAAATGAAAAAAAGAAATATAATTACAGTTTTAGGTATATCATTGACTTTATTAGCCTCTTGTGGGAAATCTTTTTTGGAGCGTGATCCGCAAGCTGAATTGCCTGAGTCTCAGATTGTAAATTCAAAAGGTATAGAGGCCTCTCTTATCGGGGCGTATGGAATATTAAACGGCAATGTCAACGGTACCTGGGGGAATTACTCTTCGGCGCCTAGCCAATGGTTGTTTGGTGAAGTTGCTGGAGATAATGCACATAAAGGATCTGAGGCAACCGATCAACCGAACATGAATATGATCGAATTTCATACGCCAAATAGTTCGAACGACAACCTGAGTCAAATGTGGGAAGTTTATTATGAGGGCGTATTAAGGGCAAATAATACGTTGCGTATTCTGAAGGCTGACCAAGCAGGTGAAAAAACGGTAACGGCTGCACGTGCGAAGGAAATAGAAGGTGAGGCCCGAGTATTGCGAGCGCATTATTATTTTTATTTATGGCGTGTTTTCAAAAATCTAGCGTATGTTGATGAGAACACAACAGATGATGAGGCTAAAACGAAACCGAATAAGGATGATGTACTTCCGAAGATTATTGACGATTTAAAAGCAGGAATAGCGAATTTGCCAGCGACAAAAATCAATAGCCAGGCCGGACGTATGGATCAGAATATCGCGAAAGCTTATTTGGGTAAAGTTTACCTCTACCAGAAAAAATATGCGGATGCGTTAGTTTTGTTTAAGGAAGTTATAGGTGCAAAGGATCTACGTACGATGCCGTACCAAAATAACTTTGATGTACTTACAAAAGACGGCCCAGAGGCATTATTGGTATCGAAGCATGTGATTAATCCAGATGGATCTGGTGATAATGCCAATGTTGGTGATATGTTGTCTGGATTAAATGGAAGTAATCCTGTAGGTTGTTGTGGTTTCTATCAGCCGACCATTGATTTGGTTAATGCCTATAAAGTCGATGCAAATGGATTACCATTGTTAGATGGTTCTTATCGAAATAATCCATATAAATCAGATTTCGGTTTGTCCGATGACGCAAAGAAAACATATAAACTTGATGTTACGCTTCGTTTTGACCCACGTTTAGATTATACGGTTGGCCGTAGAGGTGTGAATTTCTATGATTATGGTGTCATGCCAGGTGATGCATGGATTCGTGAGGTGAGCTCGGGTGGACCATTTGTTGGTATAAAAACAATGATTCCGAAGAGTTTGCATGCAACACATACTGCGTCAGGAGCGGCATATATTACTGACTTGGATGTTAATATTATTCGTTTAGCTGATGTTGTTTTAATGGCAGCTGAATGTCAGGTTGAATTAGGCGATTTAGGTGCAGCAATGAATCTGGTAAATGCAGTTCGTGAGCGTGCGGCAAAATTACCTCCTAAAACGACTGGCGATAATGTAGCAGCGGCGGTATATGTTGTTAAACCTTATACTTCTTTCCCAGACCAAAATTATGCGCGCAAAGCTGTTCGTTTTGAACGTCGTTTAGAATTAGCGATGGAAGGACATCGTTTCTATGACCTTGTGCGTTGGGGGGAGGCGAAAACTGTATTGGAAAGCTACGCAACGTTTGAAGGCGGTTTTATGGCTCGCTATAAAGGCTTAAACTATAAACCTCAAAATGATTACTTCCCAATTCCACAATCGCAGATTGACAGAAGTGGTGGAGCTCTGACACAAAATCAAGGATATTAATTTTTGATAGTTTAAAAAGGAAAGGGAGAGACAATGTCTCTCCCTTTCCTTTTTATAGGATTTGTATCTGAATTTTGGCAATAGACGAAAGGGAGTTCTTGCAGTTTTTTGTATGTTTGAACTGATGGAAAAAATTTTAAGTGCATTGTTGCTGCTTTGGTTTGTGCCGGCGGCTACTTTTGTAGCGAAGGCTCAGAGCTTTGAGGATGTTTATCAGCTATTTCAAGAATCTAAAATATTAAATGATCATTTTGTTGGGTTTTCTTTGTATGACCTAAATGCCAATAAATATGTGATGGACATAAACGGCAATAAGCATTTTACACCGGCTTCCAATACAAAAATGTATACCACCTATGCTGCTCTAGCGCTATTGGGGGATTCAATACCTGGTTTGGAGTATGTGGAACGCGGAGACTCGCTGCTTATCTGGGGGACAGGTGATCCGACGTTTCTGCATAATCGGTTAGATACCCGGGTGGTGTATAACTTTTTGAAAAATACGAATAAACGCATTTTTGTTGTGCCAGGGACAATGAAGAATAAGTTCTTTGCACATGGTTGGGCTATGGAAGATTTTGAAGCTTACTATCAGCCTGAAATCAGTACATTTCCTATTTATGGTAATGTGGTCACCTTTCGACAAAAAGGTTATAATTATTTATCAACCTCTCCAGCGAGTTTTCAAAATTCACTGGATTTTTTGCCGGAACCTAAGGTAGGTGATTTTGAACTTTCCCGTTCATTTCGTGCAAATTCCTTTTGGATGTCCAAACGTCCCGTTCCGAGCGGTTATGTCAATGAAGTCCCATTTATCTATTCTGATAGCTTATTTATTAAATTATTGTCGGATAGTCTAGGTAAATCCGTGACCTTATTGTCTTATCAAAAACCAAGCAATACCAAGATACTCTATTCTGGCAGTACCAAAAATTTAATCCGTGAAATGATGTTGCCAAGTGATAATTTTATTGCTGAACAGTTTTTAATGATGTGTTCGTGGAAACAATTCGGCCAATTTGATACTTACTTGGTGCGGGATTGGATGAAGAATAACGTTTATAAATACTTTTCAGCTGAGGTTGCCATTTTTGATGGATCGGGCTTGTCGTCCTATAACAAGGTGACTCCGCAAAATAATGTCGATCTATTGGTCGTCTTGAAAAATAAGTTGCCGGATGAGAAGGAACGTTTTCGTCTTTTTCCGGCCGGAGGTGTAGATGGTACTCTGAAACGTACCTATAGCAAAGATCTCGGAGAACCGTTTGTTTTTGCTAAAACAGGAACGATTACATCTGTCTACAATCAAAGTGGTTATTTGATCACACGGACAGGAAGGCGCTTGGCATTTTCTTTTATGAACAATAATTATATAGATGATCGAGCAAGTGCAATTCGTAAAGAAATGGCTAAAATAATTACTTATATTCGTCAAACTTATTAAGCCAATTTAAATGGAAGCAATTGTAAAAAACAATAAAAAATTGATTCGTTCTTGGGCCATGTTCGATTGGGCCAATTCTGCTTACAACCTTGTTATTACTTCCACGATATTCCCTGTTTACTATACCGCAATTACTACAACAAAAGAGCATGGTGATGTTGTTAGTTTCTTTGGGATTGAAGTTGTCAATACCGCACTTTCCAATTTTTCTTTGGCCTTTGCCTATCTGTTGATGTCTTTTTCTTTGCCCTTTATTTCTTCGTACGCTGATGCAAAAGGAAAAAAGAAACAGATTATGAAATTCTTCACTTATGTTGGAGCAGTTGCATGTATGTGCTTATTTTTCTTCAAGCTTGAAACTTTGGAAATTGGTATCATCTGTTTTGTACTTGCAGCGATGGGGTATATTGGCGGTGTTTTGTTTAATAATTCCTATTTGCCGCTTTTGGCGACTGTCGATCAGCAAGATAAGGTGAGTGCGCAAGGTTTTGCTTATGGTTATATTGGCTGTGTCACTTTACAGATTCTTTGTTTTATAGTGGTGCTTAAACCTGAATGGTTTGGTATTACAGATGCTTCACTACCGGCCCGTATATCGTTTCTAATGGTCGGATTGTGGTGGCTTGGGTTTTCAATGATTCCTTTTAAATACCTGCCTAAAATCGATGCAACCGAGAATAACACAGGTAAGAGTTTTGTTCAGAATGTACGGGATGAATTCGGCCATGTTATCCAAAAGATCAAAGGTATTCCTGAAATAAAACAGTTTTTGCCGGCTTTTTTCTTTTATGCAATTGGTGTTCAGACTTTGATGATTGTCGCCTCTTCTTTTGGGGAGAAAATTTTGCATTTAGGCGCAGAAAGGTTGATAGCTACCATTCTTCTCATTCAACTTGTAGCTATCTTAGGTGCATTTTTAATGTCTTATTTATCTACGCTTTTTGGGAATATCAAGGTGTTGATCGTTGTGGTGATGATCTGGATCGGCATCTGTATTTCGGCCTTTTATTTATCTACCCCACTTCAGTTTTATATCATTGCTGCATTGGTCGGTTTAGTTATGGGCGGGATTCAGTCCTTATCGCGTTCGACCTATTCTAAATTAATTCCGACGGATATCAAAGATACGACTGCTTTTTTCTCTTTTTATGACGTCACAGAAAAAGTTGCCATTGTCATTGGATTATTCTCATTCGGGTTTATAGAACAGGTTACACATAATATTCGATATTCGGCATTGGTTCTTTCTTTATTTTTTGTAATTGGATTGTTACTTTTGATCCGGATATTAGTATCCAATAAATCTTAATTTTATTGATTGAATTGCATATGAAAGTAGAACTTTTTGTTCCTTGTTTTATAGATCAGCTTTACCCTGAGACCGCTTTTAATACGGTTCGTTTATTAGAAAAGGTCGGCTGCGAGGTTGTCTATAATCCTGAGCAGACATGCTGTGGCCAGCCTGCCTATAATGCTGGATTTTGGGATGATGCAAAACAGGTCGGACGGAAGTTTTTAGGTGATTTCTCGGGAGATCATGTGATTATTTCTCCTTCTGCGTCTTGTACTGGTATGGTACGACATGCTTATAATGATTTATTCGCAAATTCGGCAGATTCCCATCAATGCCATAAAATACAGCAACAGGTTATGGAAATCTCTGATTTTTTAGTAAACGTGCTAAAAAAAGAGTATTTTGGAGCTGAGCTTGAGGGTGTTGCGGTGTACCACGATTCTTGTTCGGCTTTGCGGGAGTGCAAGATAAAAGAGGAACCACGGAAATTATTGAGTAAGGTCTTAGGTTTGGAGATGGTGGAGGTGAAAGATAGCGAGACATGTTGTGGGTTTGGGGGTAGTTTTGCCGTTAAATTCGAAGGAATATCCGCGGCAATGGCTGAGCAAAAAGTGCGCAATGCACTTGATCTGAATGCGGATTATATTATTTCCACGGATTCATCTTGTTTGCTACAGCTTCAATCTTATATCGATAAACATAAATTACCCATTCAGACGATGCACCTCGTTGATGTGTTGACTACTGGCTGGGGAAATATTTAAATAACACATTAAATCTAAACACATGAATTCAAGAAGAGATTTTCTTAAAAACCTTGCACTAGCGTCTGCTGGTATAGCATTAGCTCCCTCTTTGGAGAGTTTTGCGGCAGCAAAGAAAGATTGGTTTGACATTTCCTTGGCTGAATGGTCATTGCATAAATCCTTGTTCAAGGGAGATTTGAACAATTTGGATTTTCCGGTATTAGCTGCCAAAAAATACGGTATCTATGGGGTGGAATATGTGAATCAGTTTTTTAAGGATAAGGCTAATGATAATAACTACCTTACTGAGCTAAATATGCGTGCAAAAGATAATGGTGTACGTAATGTACTCATTATGATTGATGGTGAGGGAAATCTCGGTGATGAAGATGAAACAAAGAGAAAACAAGCCGTGCAAAACCATTATAAGTGGATTTCTGCAGCTAATTTCTTAGGTTGTCATGCAATCCGTGTCAATGCGGCTGGAAAAGGGACTCCTGAGGAAGTTAGTAAACGTGTTGTCGAAAGTTTAACAGCGCTATCTGATATTGGTAAAAAAGCGGGGATTAGCATTATTGTAGAAAACCATGGTGGTATCTCTTCACATGGTGACTGGTTGGCTAATACATTAAAAGCAGTGGGTAGTAAATATTGTGGAAGTTTACCTGATCTTGGTAATTTCTATGAGTATGATCGTTATCAAGGTGTGACGGATCTAATGCCTTATGCACATGGTGTGAGTGCCAAAACACATGATTTTGATGCTAATGGAAATGAAACGCAAATTGACTATGAGCGTATGTTGAAGATTGTTAAAAAAGCAAAATTCAAAGGTTATGTGGGGATTGAATATGAGGGAAGTAAGTTGAGCGAAGAAGAGGGTATTTTTGCTACTAAAAAATTACTGGAACGTTTGCGCCCTTTGATCTAATATTTAACTAGTCGAGTTCTTTTCAGGAAATGGAAGGAACTCGACTAGTTAAATAGGTTTTAATTGAAGTATTGCTCGGATGCAACAACGAAAAAAACTGCAGTCCATTCGTTAGAAACCTATTAAAATCTTCACTATCTTGCTTGAGTATATGAAGACGGGTGAACAACCTCTTTCTTTGTGTAGAGGATCATCGGATTTTTCCGTTTACCGATGGTATATTTTATAAATGGAAATCGCACTACCTTATTTTGAAAAATAACGACTAAAAAAAAAACATGAATTTTGAAAAAAATGCTGTTCTTGAAACCCATTTGCAAAAAGTAGGGGCTGAACATGTATTGGTACAAGGGCATCCTGCCGGCTTGTTTGTATTATTCTTCACAGAGATGTGGGAGCGTTTTAGCTATTATGGTATGCGGGCGCTGTTGGTCAATTTTTTGGTTTCTACCATTGCCCAACAAGGATGGGGTTGGACCAACTCCGAGGCCATGAAGCTTTATGGTTTGTACACCGGGATGGTGTTTTTAACGCCACTGTTCGGTGGGATTATAGCCGATCGCCTAACAGGATATAAAAAATCCATTATGGTCGGAGCTATAATTATGACGCTGGGACATATCGCTATGGCTTTAGAGGGATTTAATAAAAGCTTCTTTTTGGCGGGTTTGGTGCTGATTGTTTTGGGAAATGGATTGTTCAAACCCAATATTTCTTCGATGGTAGGGAAATTATATCCGGATAAAGGAGGAAAAAAGGATGCTGGTTATACCATCTTTTATATGGGCATCAACGGGGGAGCGTTTTTAGGAATGATGCTATGCGGTTATATTGGTGAGAAGATCGGCTGGCATTATGGCTTTGGGCTTGCCGGAGTATTTATGTTTTTGGGAATGTTGCAGTTCTATTTTGCACAACCCATTTTCGGAAAAATTGGAAATACACCCGAGAAACAAGACGAGTTAACCGATATTGCGGCCGGTCAAGAAGAAAATCCAAAGCATATTGTTCGTGATCGTTTGCTGGTAATAGCCATTTTTATGTTGTCAAGTATTGTTTTCCATTTAGCTTTTGAGCAAGCAGGTGGTTCGATGACGATCTTTGCAAAAAATTATACACAACGGGTATTGAGTGGTGAAGTAGCGGTTTTATTTAAATGGCTGGATGCTGCATTGACGGTTTTGCCGATTGTGGTAATTACCGGAGTACTGTTTGTTTTAGCGAAGAAAATCATACGTAAATACCCTATGATCATACTTTTTTCGAGTATTTCTTTTGTGATCATTTGGTCTTTGTGTCTTTGGAAAGTTTATCGGGAATATTATGGTATGAATTCCGAAGTAACTGTATCCTGGTTTCCGATGTTAAATTCTTTCTTTATCATTACGCTGGCCACATCATTCAGTAAGATATGGGAGAAAGTATGGAATCCTTCTGGTCCGATTAAGTTTGCCATGGGACTGACATTAGTTGGAGTTGGTTTTGCAGCTTTATCTATTGGAAGCTCTGAGATTCCTACCGGTGCAAAGACGGCCTCTGTTAGTATGATCTGGTTGGTGTTGGCGTACTTTTTTCATACAGTGGGCGAATTATGTATTGGTCCGGTCGGACTTTCTTATGTCAGTAAACTATCGCCCAAAAAATTCCTGGGCTTATTGTTTGGTTTTTGGTTTTGTGCCAATGCCATAGCTAATTTTATAGGGGGCTTTATTGGGTCATATATTGATAAGATTACAGAATCTCATTCCATGTCATATTTCTTTGCTGTATTTACAGTAATTCCTATGGTGGCTGCTGTATTTCTTATTCTGGGCAACAAAAAAATAAAAAAGATGATGCATGGAATTGATTAATTCATAGAAAAATAATGTATCTTCAAGCGATTTTTATCAAAATAAAAACAAAACCTGAGTTATAAAACAATTATTGAAATTATATGAATCAAGAAAAAGATCAAGTTCTTGTAGCACATCTTGCTAAGCAGGGGATCGATGACAAGATGGTAAATGGGCATCCTGCCGGATTATTTGTGCTATTCTTTACAGAGATGTGGGAGCGGTTTAGTTACTACGGTATGCGGGCATTGTTGACCTTATTTTTAATAAGTTCCCTTGCTGATGGGGGATGGGAATGGAGTAACGAACGTGCCATGAAACTTTACGGTTTGTATACTGGTTTTGTCTATTTAACACCATTGATCGGTGGAATGATTGCGGATAAGCTAACCGGTTTTAAGAAGGCGATTTTGATAGGCGCTTTGGTAATGACATTGGGGCACCTGTCTATGGCATTTGAGGGCGTGAATTCCAATTTCTTTTATCTGGGTCTTGTGTTAATGATTTTGGGTAACGGGATGTTTAAGCCTAATATTTCTTCTATGGTGGGAAATCTTTATCCGGATCAAAGTCCTAAAAAAGATGCAGGGTATACCATATTCTACATGGGCATCAATGCCGGGTCATTTTTGGGAATGCTTCTATGTGGGTATATCGGCGAAAAAATTGGTTGGCATTATGGTTTCGGGCTTGCCGGAGTATTTATGTTCTTTGGTATGTTGCAATTCTATTTTGGACAAAAGATATTTGGAATTATCGGAGATTCACCCAAAGCACTTCAGGCTTACCATGAGAAAAAGATCAAAAATCACGAAGAGAAGGAAGAGGTCATTCCTGCACATGTTGTCCGTGATAGGTTAATCGTTGTCACCATATTTATGTTGGCTAGTGTGGTTTTCTTTCTGTCTTTTGAACAGGCGGGCGGATCCATGTCTATCTTTGCAAAGGATTATACACAAAGGGTCCTGTCTGGAAGTTCAGCAGTGACATTTAAATGGATTGATACTATTTTGACTATTGTGCCTATCGTTATTGTGACGATCGTTTTAACAGCATTGGCTAGAAAAATATATAAACAGTATCCATTGACTATTTTATTTACCGCTGTCTCATTTGGTATCATTTGGTGCTTGGGCTTATGGAAAGTATTTCGAGAAATTGGAATAACCGGATCGGAAGTTGGAGCCTCATGGTTTCAAATATTGAATGCATTTTTTATTATTTCACTTGCATCGTCATTTAGCAAATTCTGGGAGAAGGTCTGGAATCCTTCGGGACCAGTTAAGTTTGCGCTAGGTTTAATATTGGTGGGAATTGGATTTGCAGCATTAGCTTATGGAGCGAGCGAGATTCCTCAAGGAGCAAAGACAGCGTCTGTGAGTATGATTTGGTTGGTGATCGCCTATTTCTTTCATTCAGCAGGGGAGCTTTGTCTTTCACCTGTTGGCTTGTCTTATGTTAGTAAGCTTTCCCCAAAGAAATTTTTAGGACTTCTTTTCGGTTGCTGGTTCTGTGCTTCGGCAATTGCCAATTTTATCGGTGGATTTTTAGGCTCATACATTGATCGCATTACAGAAGAACATTCGATGTCCTATTTCTTTATGATATTTGCAATAGTTCCTGGGGTTACGGCATTGCTATTAATTGTCTTCAATCCAATATTGAAAAAAATGATGCATGGGATCAACTAATCAGGATCGATAGCATCATAAAAAAAGGGCTAATCAATACACTGATTGGCCCTTTTTTATCTCTTTTTACTTTTCTGTTGATGCTTATTTATGTTTATTCTTCCACTTTTAAAAGCAGTTTATCGATGCGGTGTCCATCCATATCAAGCACTTCGAAAATTAGATTTTTAAATCGGACACGTTCGCCTTCTTCGGGTACGTGATCTAATCTTAGAAACACGAGGCCTCCTACAGTGGTTACGTTACTAATCTCATCTTCGTCTTCTTCGGAAAGACCGATTTCAAATTCATCCAAAAGATCCTCAATCTGATATTGTCCGTCGACAACATAATCGCCGTTTTCCAATTGACGTATTGTCGGACGGGCACTTAGGTCGCTTTCTGTGATGTTGCCAACCAAATCGCCAACGATATCCCGTAAGGTAATAATTCCCTGTGGTGACCCATACTCATCAATGACAACCGCTTGATGGATACTGGAGGTACGCAAGGTATTCATAATGCTATACGATGAACTGAATTCGTTAACAAACTTGATCGGTAACATAAGTGTTCTGAGATCAAATGCTTCGTTCTGGAGGCATTGACGGAGTAATGATTTTACATGAACAACACCTTTGATATTGTCGAGACCACCTTCACAAACTGGGTAGATGGAATGATCGTTGTCCAAAATGATCTTTCTGTTTTCTTCAAAGGAATCTTCCAGATCCAAAAAAACAATGTTTTTGCGGTGAGTCATTAGGTTGACCGCTTTTTTGTCCCCTAAACTCAACAAACGGTCGACGATATCGTGCTCAATACCTTCGATGACGCCACTGTCAACACCTTCGTCTACTAATGCCTTAATTTCTTCTTCTGTGACACTATTGCCGCTGCTCTTGATATTGAGTATTTTGACAATAAACTCCGTCGACATACTGAGTAGCCATACAAATGGCCGAACGATTTTGCTAAGCAGGTTCATCGGGTAAGCAATCAGCATGGCGTACTTCTCCGGAATAGCCATACCGATACGTTTGGGGACCAGTTCACCAAGCACCAACGAAAAGTAGGTGATGATAAAGACGACAATGATGACGGCGAGCTGTTCGCTATAGGGGGCTATGATACTAGATTTATTAAAGATCTCTACCAGGTAAGATGAAATACTGCCGCCAGAAAAGAATCCGGTTAAGATGCCAATAAGGGTAATGCCTATTTGTACAGTGGATAGAAAGCTGTTGGGCGATTCTTTTAGGTTTAGCGCTATTTTTGCAGCGGCATTGTTTTTATCGCTTTCAGCCTGTAGCCTTGCCTTTCTGCTGGACACGATGGATATTTCTGATGCCGACAGTATTCCGTTTAGAATAATCAGGACTAAAATAATAATTGCTTCGGTAAGCATAATGAGTTGAAAAAGTTGTTTGCTAGGCTAATTTACGGAAAAGACCGGCCAAATAGTAGGATTATTATGATTATGTCAGGCATTCATAAAAAAAGCCGTATATCTTTCAATACGGCTTTTATGATAATAAGCGTGTTTTTTCAATTACATTCCACTGTCATCTAACATAAAGGTATTTTTCTTGGTTTTCCATTTTCCTTTTGTGAAATCAGGGAATTCCAACGTTTTATTTCCTTTTGCAATAGACTCGGTAGATAATGGGAATACAGCGCTCATGGTTACTGAATCATACACGTCAATTGGAGTCTGTACTTTTTGTTTTACAGCTTGAATGAACGCATTGAATACAAACCAGTCCATGCCACCATGGCCAGAACCGTTTGCTACCTCCTCATATTTTTGCCAAATTGGGTGATCGTATTTCTTTACCCATTCGTCTGCAGAATCCCAAGTGTGTGGTTTGGATTTACCCTCGATGTGAATACCTTTGGCAACATCCATCCAAATACCGTCTGTTCCCTGTACGCGGAAACCGATAGAGTAAGGTCTTGGTAAGTGTGTATCATGCGTTAATAACATGGTTTCTCCATTCGCACATTGTAACATCGTTTGAGTGATATCACCATTTTTGTAATTGATCTTACCGTTAGGATGTCCCGGGGAAACTTTATTGACATAGGCTGCCAATCCACGGGCTTTACTTGAGTACGAAGTGATATGAGTGAATCTGTTCCCCTTGTTGATATCTGCAAATTGCATAATTGGACCTAAACCGTGTGTAGGGTATAGATCACCATCTTGGTCGATATTGAACTGTGTACGCCATTGTGCCTCAGAAATTGCTTTCGGACCATATTCAACGCCATGGCCATAATAGGCTTTTCCGTCATTGAATAATACCTCGCGTAAATCGTGTTGATAACCGCCTTCCAGGTGCAACAATTCACCAAATAGTCCTTGTCTGTGCATATTCAATACAGCAAGTACATCACGACGGAATGCAACATTTTCTAGGGTCATGTAAGGTTTTCCAGTTTCTTCGGATGCTTTCACAATATCCCAGTGATCTTGTAGCGTTAAACCTGCAATAACCTCGCAACCCACGTATAGACCAGCTTTCATTGCGTCAATAGCTTGGTTTTTGTGGAATTGCCAAGGCGTTGCAATAATGACAGCATCTAATTTTTCATTGCTTAACATCTTTTTGTAAGCATCAACTCCACCAGTATACTCTTTTGGAAGTTTGGTGCCTTTTGCATTGAATTGTTTACGGCATTGTGCTAGAGATTCTTCCTGGGTGTCACAGACAGCCACAATTTCTAGATCATCTCTGTTTAGGGCAATTTGAACGTGATTACGTCCTCTAAGGCCTACGCCAATAAAACCGATTTTTATTTTCCCATTTGTTTGAGCAAATAATTCTGTACTTGAAAGGACACCGATTCCAGCTGTAGTGATGGCAGTCGATTTTATGAAATTTCTTCTATCCATTGTTTTGAGATATAAGGAGTTTGTATATTAGTTATTTACTTGTTTGAAAACAGTCCTTAAGACTGGCTACTATTAACAAATATATTATTTCATTTGGGATAAATGAAAGTGCAAACGTTTGCTTAATTTTATTAAATTTCATGCAAACGTTTGATTGAAATAAAAATTATCATTTATTAATTCAATTTGTGATATTGCAAGCACATTGATGATTTAAAAAACATAGTTTAATGTCTGATTTTAACCAATTAGTAGTAGAGAGCGCAGCAAAACAATTCACATTAGAAGGAGATATCATTTCAGTGCAACCGTTTGGTTCTGGTCATATCAATGATACTTATCGTGTAGTTACTACTGTAGATAGCGGTATATCGCATTTATTACAACGTATTAACCACCATGTTTTTCCGAACGTGGATGGATTAATGCATAATATTGAGATTGTCACCAAGCATCTTAGTAAGAAAGTTAAAGTCGCTGAAGGAAAAAGAATCAGCGATCATGTATTGACAATTGTTC